>MVQK01000156.1 GCA_002067515.1 Pelotomaculum sp. PtaB.Bin013
AAAACTACAAATACTTTTTTAGCACACCGTCTTTTATGGATTTCAGTTCACCCAGTCTGCCTTTTAGTGTCCCGATTTCCGCTTCGTGTTTCTCTATCTCCGATACGATTTCTTTTTGCTTTTCAAGCAGAGGAAGTGGGATTTGATAATTCAAGATGGTATCCTTTTTGGCGCGAGGCATTTTAACTCCTTTGATATTCTGCATTTCGTAATCAAAGAAATCATTAGTTGCTAAGTTGTAATATACATACTTTGGTATGATATCTTTGGAAACCACAGTTAATACGAGTACATCGTTTGAACTGCCACCATCATTATTTGCAAACCAAATTTTCTTCAAATATGGACGTATATTAGACAATAATATGTCACTTTGTTTATAAGCTGTCACACTCCCTGTTGTGGGGAGATATTGAGAATCAACTTTCCCACCTATGTTAGGCAGCAGATTATCGACACCAATATAATTTTTCGCAGATAGCTTTTGGTAATCAATTCGCTCTTCTGAATACTGCACAATACTACCCAATTTTGTCATTGCAAAACCGCTATTGAAGCAATTATCTATAATTAAGTTAATATTGTCTTTTCCAGATTCAATCTGCTCTTTTGTGGCGTTTTCTTCATTCTCGATAGCTTCAATTTCCGCAACAATTTTTTTCTGCACTTCAAGCGGTGGGATCGGGATTTTGATTTCCGATACTTGTGGAACAGTAAGTTGAGGAATGTTTACTCCAAATTGATTTACACCCATATGGGAGATGATGTATTCCAAATATTTGCTAATTGCAAAATCTTTCTTTGGTACTAAAACAAGCAACCTAACAATAGGATAAAAAGGCGCTTTTCTTGCTTTTACAAAACCGATTGTTCCTCTAGCCGATATTGTTACACATTCTTCGTCTACTTTAGCAATGTCAGTATAACCGTATAACCCATCTTTTTCTACAGAATTAGCAAAAATAGGAATCTTATATTCGGGTGTTTCATTTAAAGAATATCTACCTTTTGGTAAATCTCCCCCAGCAAATAACTTCTCAGCTACTTCACTCAACTTTACCATAGGATAGCTAGAAACTATTTTGATTCTTTTATTTAAATTGACAACTCTGTCAAACTTGCCCGTCCCATAGTCAATAAACCCACTCATGCGGCCATAAGACACATTTTGGGACAAACTTTCATCTATATCCACTTCTTTACCAAGGAACGCATTATAAATATAACTATTTGCCTTTTGTGGGTTAAGCAAATCGCCGGATTCATCATATAGCTTCGTCCCGCCGGGCAATCGCTTCATACCCTCGTGGCCCCGGCGTTCACTAAATTCATACCCCAAAAATTCTTTTTCTTTCTGTTTCTTGCCTGTCTTCACCAAAACGATGTTTTGTGAATATGTAAGAAGGAAGTAGAGCATTTTTTCTTTCTCTATCTCAAATGCCTTTGCATAAACATCATCGCCAAACACTTTTGCATAATCCGCAAATAGCTCATGCTTCATCATCCGGCTACTGGCATTGCTATTCAGAAAAGATATGTAGTCCTCGAAATATAAATCATCGTACACATTCGTAACGTATTTTGAAAAAGCATATTCTATTCCGGCAACGGTAACATCCTTCTTATTGGCAAAGAAAGTATCTATCGCCCTTGAAATAGCAATACTATCGTTATCGGAACGGCGCTCAAGGAAAAGAACAACGGTATTCGTCCCGGTTTTCATGAACGTGCCTGAGCCCAATTCTACTATCGCTTTTACATTGAAATACTTGAATATGATTTCACGCGCTCTCGAATGGATGCCGCCGTTGGATAGTATGGAACTTGGCAGAATTATACCCGCCCAACCTCCAACTTTCAGCAACTGTTTCATGCGCTCGATAAAGAGGCATTCGATTTCGGAACTGTTATCAGTTATATGGTCAAAAAGCTCAAACGTTTCGCTTCCATATTTGAGCATACTTTTAAAAGCCTCAACAGAGTATGGCGGGTTTGAGATAAGGATATCAAATTGTCCGTTGTTCTTCCTGTCGAGGGTGGATATTTGCTTCAGTTTACCTCTATATTCATCTGATTTTTCAAAATTGCCCAACCCGTTAGCCCACACAATAGTGGCCTCTCCATCGCCGTTGAAAAAGGCGCTGACCTTTGTGGTTTTTACGAGCCTGTTATCCAAATCAATACCGTAAACTGAATCTCTCGCCCATAAAAACTTAGTCAAGCCTTGCCATGATTGAAAATAATTTCTTACGCTAGGCAACGCTTTGGAAATATTGATTTTTGTATCAATTATATCCTGCATCTGCGACATGTATTCGGTTAAAAAATGTCCGCTACCGCAAGCGTAGTCCATCACAACAGGGAGCGTATCACGTTCCCTATTGTCAATTCTTTTTTGAACAAACTCTTTCAATGGGAGTGAAGATATAATGAAACGGGTTATCGGAACCGGGGTAAAAAACTGCCCCGCTTCCTGTTTCATGCTGGCGTTTAACAGTAGTTCAAAGAAATTGCCCAAGAATTCGTGTTTTTGGTCATACCTAAACTTGTAGACCTGCAAAAGCTCCACGATTTCACGAACTATTTTCGCGTTCAATTCAAAGGTCTTGTTGTCCAAAACCTCAACAAACGCAAAATTTGGGCTTTTCTTCAACCTAGCGTCCCTGAACATATCCTTCAGCCGTTGCTTCTGCGCTTCGTTGTCAATACCCTCTAAAGCTTGAGATACCTCATCTTCCGAATGGTCAATGACATCTATCTCAAGAAAACGCCACATACCTTCCTTGTATAAATCGTTAAGCCGCATTTGCAGGCTTTCATCGCTATCCGTTTCCAACCACTGAAACTCTAGCTCATCGTCCGCGTTCTTGTTCTCATCAATGATTTTGCATACAAACAAATTTAGGAGTTTATTAAAAGCGTTGGGTTTATCAGATATTGCGTTGTGGCGCAATATCTCCATAATTTGATTATAGATTTTCCCGCTGTCCTCTTCTTTGAGCGTCCTGAGCATCCCATATGTAAGCGCCTTATGCTTGACATCATAAGGCGCGGAGTAGTTCTCAAAAATACCGTTGTCCTTAAAATTTTTGTTCCAATATTCGTAGATTTCTTTCGTGCCGGATAACTCGCGCCAGTTATCCTCAACTACAACGATGCTATTTTTATATTCAACCGTCTTCCCGAGGCGGGAAGTATAAAGGCATAGATATTTTGTAGCTCTGTCTTGCGTGTAGTAAGAAAATAGCTGCCCGCCGTCCCTGAGCATCTTTTTATGCTCTCTTTCGTACTCCTGCCCCCAAGTCTTACATTCAATCATAAGAAAAGGAACATCGCCATCATAGACAAGGATATCCAATTTTCCCTTCAGATTCCGGCCTAATGGATATTTCTTTTCTAATTCGATGTTATACGGTTTGTACCCCTTTTCCAGCAGCCTATCGACGCATTCCAACACCACAAAATTTTCAGGGTTAGAAAAGTTGCTTGTTGTCGCGTCACCTAATCTTATGCAAGCCCCCCGCGGAGTGACCTGCGTAAAATACTCTATCTTTTCTTCGTTAAAGTCAATGCAAATGAAGTACCCGTCGTGCGAAGGATATGACTTAAAATATACATTATTTTTCCCATTTTGAGGAGCAAAACCCAGTGCTGCAATCAGTTTTTTAATACTTTCCGTACTGGATTGCATGTTAGTACCTCCTCATACCCATAGTTATACATAGTTATGGTATCACAAGCAGTGATGATTTCCAAGTATTTTTTGCAGTTTCTGTTCATTTGTTTAGCTTTTTCACATATCCGCCTATCACTGCATTTAGGCTTTTACACATGCTCAAGGGTCTTGTCACCAATTTTCCATCACGGTATGAATAAAGTCTGAATATCAAGAATAAATATTCAGCGGGTAATGGTAACATGTTACCGCGATCTTGTTGTCATTTTTGGCTTAGAGGTATTTGCTGATAAAAAGGCGAAAGCCTACAAACAGACATGTTTGTAGGCTTGGTGGCGGAGAGTGAGGGATTCGAACCCTCGAGACAGTTTAACGCCGTCTACTCGCTTAGCAGGCGAGCGCCTTCAGCCAACTCGGCCAACTCTCCACAACATTACCTTATATACTTCCAATTCCCGGTATTATGGCGGAGGGGGTGGGATTCGAACCCACGGGACCCGCAAAGGACCAACGGTTTTCAAGACCGCCTCCTTCAACCGCTCGGACACCCCTCCATTCAGGCCCTCCAACTGCCGGTTTAATCACATAATAACACATTAATAAGTTTACCATAGATAAAATTATGTGTCAATTTAAGAAAATTGGCATCAACAAATCCTGGATAATCCACCCATATAAGGCCTTAATACCTCCGGTATGGTTACTGATCCATCAGATTCCTGGTAATTTTCCAGAATGGCGGCCACTGTACGGCCAACTGCCAGACCTGAGCCATTTAAAGTATGCACCAATTCGGCTTTTCCTTTCTGGTTCCGGAAGCGGATTCCCGCCCGCCTGGCCTGGTAATCTTCAAAATTACTACAGGAAGATATTTCTTTATAATCCTGATAACTAGGCAGCCATACTTCGATATCATAAGTTTTCGCGGATGAAAAGCCCAGATCTCCAGCGCAGAGAACCACCACCCGGTAAGGCAAGCCTAACAATTGCAGCACTCTTTCCGCATTTGCGGTAAGTTTCTCCAGTTCATCGTAGGATTGTTCAGGCCGGCAGAATTTTACCAATTCGACCTTGTTAAACTGGTGCTGGCGGATTAATCCGCGCGTGTCCCGGCCGGCAGCCCCCGCCTCGGCCCTGAAACAGGCGCTATAGGCGCAATGATAAACCGGCAGTTTTTCACCGTCGAGGATTTCATTACGGTAAAGGTTAGTCACCGGCACTTCTGCTGTAGGGATCAGGTAATAGTCAGTGCCTTCAATTTTAAACATATCCTCGGCAAATTTAGGTAACTGTCCGGTACCCACCATACTGTCCCGGTTCACCATAAATGGCGGAAATATCTCCACATAGTTATGTTCAGAAGTGTGCAGGTCCAGCATAAAACTAATCACTGAACGTTCCAGCCGGGAACCGAACCCCTTGTAGAAGCTGAATCTGGTGCCGGTAACCTTGCCGCCCCGCTCAAAATCAATAATATCCAAAGCCTCGCCGATTTCCCAGTGCGGTCTGGGCGCAAAATCAAATTTACTGGGTTCGCCCCAAGTGCGCACTACCGGGTTATCCGTCTCGCTGCTGCCGGCCGGTACTGATTCATGCGGCACGTTGGGGATATTCAGCAGAATAATCTGCAGTTTTTCCTCAATGACTTTAATCTCTTCATCTCTTTCCTTTATCTGCTGTGAGAGCTCCCTCATTTCCAGAACCATGTCTTTAGTTTCCTTGCCGGACTTCTTCAAACGGCCGATTTCCTCGGACACAATGTTGCGCCTGCTTTTCATTTGTTCTACGATAAACAGTTTATCCCGGCGCTGTTCATCCAAGTCAAGAAAATCATCCAGGGAAACCGGAGAGCCTCGTTTGGCAAGAGCATCCCGCACCAGATCGGGATTACTTCGAACAAATTTTAAATCCAGCATTACCTCTCCCCCCAG
>MVQK01000157.1 GCA_002067515.1 Pelotomaculum sp. PtaB.Bin013
CGACCTGCCCTGGGAACGCACCGATAAGGCCGAAGCTCTCAGGCGGGACGCCGGTTTGAAATAACACCTGTTTCGAGTAGTAGAGTTTGGGAAGTTTAAATATTAGATCAAAAAAGTAGCCTCAATAGGCTACTTTTTTGTTGCTTACATAGCGGCTGAACATGAGCCGCGTTGTATACCCAAAGGTCATTAACAGCGAATTGTTCTTTTTCTAATCACCCCTGGCCTATATGCCGCATATGGTGCAATAAAGGCCGGGGGTGAAAAATGTGAGCTTGCTTTTTATATCATTGCTGATGCTGGCCGCAGGGTGCTTTATTTATCTTGTCGTAAATTATTACACCGTTCACAAGAACACAAGCATGGTGATTATCGTTGTCAAGGATCAGGAGCCATGGGTGGAGGGTTTTATTCGTAAAGTCTTTTACCTGATTAGAAACACGCCATGGATTAGCATACAGGTAATAGACGATGGTTCATGTGACTGTACGCTGAAAATACTGAAACGTTTACAAAGGCGGTATTATTTTGAATTGTTGTGCGTAAAGGCTGGGGAGATCATGGAATTAAGCGGGGGCGCCAACAGGTTTTCAAACATAAAGCAGTATGACGTCAGAGGTTTAACCGGTAAGGACCTGCTGCGCGCACCTTTATTTTTTCGTCTGTCTGCTGACGGCGCAGGTAATTTCAACGCTTTGTCGAAATAATGCGTTGAGGTGGAATCAGCTTGCGACCGAAAGGCTTTGTTCACATCCTTTATATATGGCTTGTAGTCGGTCTGGCCGCCTGGCAGTTGTATCTTCTTATCCCGGCTCTGGATATGGACCGGCTGCGGGAATTGCTGTCTATCGTCCTCCTTGGCGTACTGGCCGAGTGGCTGGCGGTTTCTTTTCCGCACGGGCAACTTTCGGGCAGCTTCGCCCTGGTATTATCAACTTATTTAATCTTTGGTCCGGCTGCGACCGCCTGGGTTTCCGGCCTGTCAACGCTTTTCGGTCAGGGGATAGCTAACCGGGGCAATCCAGCGCGCACAACAGTGTTCAACGCTGGTCAGTATGTATTGGCCGCTGTCGCGGCCGGCCATATTTATCAGTTGTGCGGCGGTAGGCCGGGTTGGTCAGGTTTTGCGGCTATTTTTCCATTGGCTGCTTTCACTGTCAGTTATCTAATAATCAATCACTTGCTGATTTATTTTTACCTGTTGCCAAAGAGGCGTCATTATCCTGGTCCAGCTTGGCTGGACGCGGTAAAGTGGGACAGTCTGACCTATCTGCTTACTGTTCCCCTGGGGCTCTTAATTGCCATGATCTATGTATATACAGGCATAACCGGTATCATGCTGCTCTTTTCTTCAGTGTTGGCAATTCAGTTAATCATGCGTCATTATATTCACCTGCACGTGGCTAATCGGGAACTGAAAGCTTTCTATGATGTGGCTACTTTTTTAGAAAAGAATCCGGATCTTGGCGAGTTGTTAAATTTTATCCTAAGAAGTGCGAGAAAAGTTTTTCCTTACCATTCAGGAGTGGCTTACCTGCGTTCCGGTGAAAGAGATGCATTCGCGCCCGTTGCGGCAACCGGGCCGTATTCCAAAGAGCTTAAAAGAACCATTGTATATAGAGGTGAAGGAATCGCCGGCTGCTCTATATTGGATAGAAAGCCTGAAATAATATCAAATTGCAGACTTGATCCCCGTACCAGGAATGAAGCCGGTTTGTGCCAGGTAATGCGCTCGCTGTTAATCATTCCATTATTATCTGGTGAGGATGATTTAGGAGTTATTGTGCTGGGCGATCAAAGACCGATGGCTTTTGATGAGAAACACCTGCACATTATGGCCGTGCTTGGTGGACAAGCAGCCTTAACCGTGGAAAAATCAGTACTCGCCAGCCGTTTGGAACATGCCGCGTCACTGGATGTGTTAACGGGACTGTTAAATTCCGGCGTTTTTTTTCAAGCCGCGTCTGAGATATGCGAAGCAGCCGTTGAGAACGGCGCTTTGCTTGGACTGATGCTCATCGACACAGACCGGTTTAAGAATTTTAATGACCGCTATGGCCGCGCAGCGGGGGACGATATGCTGGCTGAACTGGCCGGGATCGTTAAAGGTGTAACGCGCGGGGATGACTTAGCCGCGCATTACGGCGGAGATGAATTTGCCGTAATCCTGCCGGGTGCCGGTGGCCGTCGCCTGCTGGATATCGCAGACAGTTTAAGTAACGAAATAAGGGAGCACTATTTTCTTAGAAGGGCCGGGAGGCAGGCGAGAATCACAGTCAGTATAGGAGTGGCGGAACTTCCACGGGACGCCGGTGATGCGGCGGGCTTGTTCAAAGCCGCGCAGCGCGCCTTGGATAAGGCTAAAAAGGAAGGCGGGAATAAAGTCGTATCCGCCGCCGCGTCAATCATAGGGTTGTCCTGAGATTAAGGGGGTGCCAGATGATTTCAACGCTGTGGGAAAGTCTGCTTGATTTGCTTTTTCCGCCGCGACCGGGATGCCCTTTTTGCGGCGCTCCCGGTTCAGGGACTGAAGTTTGTTGCACCTGTCTTTCGACAATTAGCGGGTACCGCCTGGAGCCCCATTGCTGTTTATGCGGCCGCTTGCCGGAAAAGATGGCGCCGAGCGCCCCGGATGGTTATTATCTGTGCAGTGAATGCCGGAGACACGGCTGGCCTTTTGTACTAGCCCGTGCGGCGGGGCCTTACGAGGGAATCTTAAAAGAGGTTATCCACCGGTTTAAATATGGTGGCAGCCGCCGGCTGGCTGTGCCGCTGGCCGCGCTTATGGTTGAGGTGTTGCTGTCAGAAACCTTATATGCCAATATAGATCTTGTGCTACCCGTGCCTCTCACGTATAACAAGCTGCGCCGCAGAGGTTTTAATCAGGCTGGCTTATTGGCGAAGGAAATCGGAAGCGGGTTGAAAATACCGGTGAGCGGCAGCGTTTTGGTCAAAATTACCGATACACCTTCCCAGACCGGATTATCCAGGGCGGCGCGGGAAATTAACTTAAAAAACGTCTTTAAAGTAACAGATGCGCGATATCTTCAAGGTAAAAATATCTTAATTGTTGATGATGTTTTTACTACCGGTAGTACAATGTCGTCTGCCGCCGCAGTAGTCAAACGAGCCGGAGCGGTACAGGTGTTCGTTGTTACGGCTGCCACCGGCCGGTGTTCTTAATATTCTACAAAAAACGTGCCAATAAATAACATAAATTGACATTATTTTATCGAAGAAGAACAGTTACCCACACTTTAACAGCTGATTTTATTAGTTATTAACAGACTTATCAACATTATCAACAGAAACTTCTAAACAAATAACTTTCAGCAAGGTTTTTTTCGACAAAGTGAGGTATATGTACAGTAGTGGGATGTTATGAAAGACTTGACAATCCCATGACCCTATGTTAACATGGCTGTACGTGAGCTAAAGAAACACGGAATTAAGTTTTCTAGGAGGTATGTCTGTGTTAGGTAAGGTTAAGTGGTTTAATCAAGAAAAAGGTTACGGGTTTATTGAGAGAGAAGACGGCGGAGATGTATTCGTCCATTTTTCCGCGATTCAGGAAGAAGGTTTTAAGACTTTGAATGAAGGACAAAAGGTTGAATTCGATATTGTCGAAGGCGCCCGGGGTCCTCAGGCGGCCAACGTTTTGAAATTATAAATTTGCTTTAATAAAATAATTTCTTCGTTTTACCCCAGCAAGTCTGGGGTTTTTACTTATCATTGAATGTAATTTTGTTCTGCTGCAGATATAAATATAGCAGGAATTTTCGCCGTTTTGGGGAATAATGTATTTAAGACATTGAAAAGGGGGTTGTTTTATGAAGGTGCAAGTACGCGGTAGGAACATTGAAGTAACGGATGCATTAAAAGATTATATCGCAAAGCGCGTCGGCAAACTGGATCGATATATAGACAACCTCGGCGATGCTCAGGTGACAATGACTGTTGAGAAAGATTCCCACCGCATTGAAGTAACCATACCGGTTAACGGGATGATCTTGAGGGGTGAAGAAAGCACCGGAGACATGTATACTTCTACCGACCTGGTGGTGGAGAAGCTTGAGAAGCAGATTCAAAAATACAAGGGTAAACTGCAAAAACGGGGTATCCGAGTAATGAATGTGCAGAAACCTTCTGCTCCTGACGAAACTGAAGAGGAAGCGCCTAAGCTGGTTAAGACCAAGCGTTTCGCGATCAAACCGATGCCGGTGGAGGAAGCTGTTCTCCAGATGAACTTGCTTGGGCATAACTTTTTTGTATTCTCCAACGCTGAAACCGAGCAAGTCAATGTGGTTTACAAACGAAAGGACGGAAATTTCGGGATTATCGAGCCGGAGTTCTAATTTTATAAAAATTTAATTATGATATGACAGAGCGCCTCAACAGGGGCGCTCATTATTTGGAATTAAATACTATAATTGACGGTTTGGATAATAATCAAGTATAATAATTTGATATAAATGATGAGATGTAGCTACTCATGAGTCAAGAGCCGGAAGTCTGGAATCAGAATGAGAGAATGGTTTATCGTCTCGAAATATTCTGAATACTGACTACTGACTACTGACTACTGACTACTGAATAATGAGGTGATATAGAGTGCTCGGGTTTATTAAGGATTGGCTTGATGATAACGCCCGTGAAGTAAAGAAGCTGCAGCAGGTTGTTAATAAAATCAATAGCCTGGAACCAAAGATGTCCGCGATGCCGGAAGAAGAATTAAAAAATATGACTGTGGTTTTTCGCGAGCGCTTGGAACAGGGACAAACCTTGGATGATATCCTGCCGGAGGCATTTGCCGTTGTCAGGGAGGTTTCCCGGCGGGTATTGGGAATGAGGCATTTTGACGTGCAGTTGCTGGGTGGCATTGTGCTGCACCAGGGCCGTATAGCCGAGATGAAAACAGGCGAAGGTAAAACCCTGGTGGCCACTTTGCCGGTTTACCTGAATGCCCTCACCGGCAAAGGAGTTCATGTAATAACGGTAAATGACTACCTGGCCCGCCGTGACAGTGAGTGGATGGGCCAGATTTACAGCTACCTTGGTTTAAACGTGGGTTTGGTGCTGCACGGCCTGGAGTGGGAGGACCGCAGGCGGGCTTACCGCTCCGACATTACTTACGGTACGAATAATGAGTTTGGTTTTGATTACCTGCGGGACAACATGGCCCAGCATCCCGACCAATTGGTGCAGCGTGAGCTGAATTACGCCATCGTGGATGAAGTGGACAGCATTTTAATTGACGAGGCCAGGACCCCGTTGATTATTTCCGGACAAGCGGAGAAGTCTACCGACTTGTACTTTACTTTCGCTAAAGTGGTTCCCCGGCTGATCAGGGAAACCGATTATAATGTCGACGAAAAAGCGCACACTGTGGCCATTACTGAGTCGGGAGTGGCCAAAGTGGAAAAAATGATTGGTGTTGAAAACCTGTATGACGATAAAAACATTGAGCTCGCCCACCATTTGAACCAGGCCCTGAAAGCCCACGGGCTGATGAAACGGGACCGGGACTATGTGGTGAAGGACGGGCAGGTGATCATCGTTGATGAGTTTACCGGCCGGTTG
>MVQK01000158.1 GCA_002067515.1 Pelotomaculum sp. PtaB.Bin013
TATAATCGGTTTGATGCAATCTCAGGCAAAAGAAAAAGAAGGCCCGGTGCTGGCTTCGATTACCTGTCAGTATTACCGTCCACTATTTTATCCGGGCAAAATTCATGTCTATTCCAAGGTATCGGAGATTAAAAATACAAGTTTTGTTATCAAGCACGCTATTTATAATAATCGCAATCAAATGGCCGCTGAGGCGCAAGATATTCTCGTTTACTATGATTTTGTTAAAGAGACTAAACTAACAATTGCTGATGAACTCAGGAAGGGACTGGAAAAGATGAGCAGCGGTAATATAGTTCCCCCGGAACCTCTTTAAGCAGTGCGATAAAGCAGTAGCAAACCGAGACTAGCATGTTTACCAGGCAGAAATATCAGGAACTCATACCAATAGCTTGGAATTTCAGTTCCCTGATATCACCGTAAAACGTTTTTCCAGAGCATGATTCTTGTGAGGATAGCAGCACTTCACGATTGCCGGGAAGGGCTCAGCCTGTCGACAAAGTCAATGTCGGCAGGCTTTTTCCATTTAAATGGCGAAATAACTAAAAAGAGAAAAGCTAAAAGATCTAACCGATTAACGAAAAACCGCCTCTGGGTGGTCAATAATTTGGTTGTCACGGTGGTCAACTTTTTAATTAACACAAGCAAGCCCTGTGGTCAACCTGGTAGGGTTGTCCATAGGGCGTCACTTTCCATAATCCTTGAGTAGGTGAACCCCAGTTGCACAATATGTTCGACGTGCGACCATGCACAATGGCAACGGTCAGTATGCACAATCTCGGCGGTCAACATGCACGTTCTGTGACGGCATATTCAGCCAGAAAGTAATTTTTGTATTGAGCAACTCTGGGCGCGAAGAGTGCAGGTTCCAGGATATGCCGGAACAGCACTGGGTGTTTAGCGTAATAACAGAATTATGTGAGCGGGGCGTTATTTCCGGGTACCCGGACGGCAGCTTCAAGCCCGGGGGCATTATCACCAGGGGAGAGTTTGCCAAGCTGGTCGCAGCAGCCCTCGGTTTGGCTGAATACAAGCCGCCGCAACCGTCCTTTACGGGCGTGGCGCCAGACAGCTGGTGCTGGGGCTACGTTGAAGCGGTTTCCCGGGCAGGCCTGGTAAAGGGTTCAGGGGGCGGCGAGTTCCTGCCCGGCGAGTTGATCAACAGGGAGCAGATGGCGGCAATGCTGGTCAGGGCGGCAGCGAGGCGAAAGCCGCAATCGGTGAAAAGACTGCCTTCAGCGACGACGCCTCCATCTCCAGTTGGGCCAGAGGCTACGTGGCTGCAGCAGCTAGAGCTGTAAGCGTAAAAAAGGGCACACCTGTACATTAAGAGAGGTTTGGGGTACTTTTATTTTGTTGGGGCATGCGGCAGTCGGCCGGCAGTGCATCAGACCAGGGCATTAAACTGTCAATAACAGCAGGATCACCCGTGTCTACATTAGGCAGCTGCTCAAACAGATAGGTTAGATAGTTGAAGGGTTTAAGATTATTCTCTTTGGCGGTTTCGATAATGCTGTAAATAATTGCACTACTTTTAGCGCCCCTGGGAGTATTGGCGAACAAGAAGTTTTTCCTCCCGATCACGAAGGGCTTTATCGAGCGTTCCGCCCGGTTGTTATCTATCTCCAACCGGCCATCCAGCAGGAAATTGTTCAGGTTTTCCCATTGATTCAGGCAATAGGTAATCGCCTGCCCAAAAGCGCTTTTAGGCAGGGTTTGTTGCCGCTGTCTATTCAGCCAGACATAGAAATTATCCAGAACCGGCTTACTTAATTTCAGCCTTTCTTCATACCGTTCCTGATCGGATATATTTTTATCTTTCAGTTGGCGTTCAATGGCAAACAGCTGATTACAGTAGTCCAGTCCCATACTAGCTGCTACCGGCTTGTTTTTCTGATCAGGCGGCAGGGCCTTGAGTGTTTCCGCAAATTTCCTTCTTGCATGTGCCTTATTCGAGAACTGGAATAAGGCACATTATCCCAGATGTATGATTATCCAAGAAGGTATGATCAAAGTTGAAGGGATAGGTAAAGCTTTAAAACCTTCTCAGATAATCATAATGAAACAATCATCGTAGAAAATCAGGCAACTCATTATCACGGACAGTGTTATGATCTGCGTTGGCTGGTATTGAGAACCACCGCTCATTCCATTCCTTCAGATGCTTATCCACAGTATTCTGAGATATCTCAGCATAAATCTGAGTAGACTGTAATGACGAGTGTCCCAGAAAGTTCTTAATCACAGCAAGCGGGACACCTGCTTCTAACATATGGCTTGCTGTCGAATGTCTCATTGAATGGGGCGTATAACTGTCATCAATAAATAAGCCGGGATTCATCTGCTTTGCTATCCAGACATATTTTTTGAAGATTTCTTCGATGCAGGATACGGTCATCTTTTCGTGTGTCTGGCTGGAGAATATATGCCTTTCCGGAAGCGATGCTATTTTCCCCCTTTTAAAATAGTTTTTCATTTCAACATTTACCTATTTCCCCAACCCAATTATTAAAAACTCCACCTCCTCACATACTTCGGTCAAAGTGGCGGAAATGATTAATACTTCCTATGGCTGGTACCGGGCGGGACATATCCTCGCACTCGGAGGCCTGCACCGGATCTCTAGGATAAGCTCCATGGCGTCGTATGCCGTAAACTTTGGGATAAAATTTACTGGATTATTTCACAAATCACTTTTATTTGACCATTGAATTCACTCCTTCCTGGTCGGGAAGGTCCAATTAAAGCTTCTCATACTATGTCAAGGCACCCAGGCATTTATGGCTTTTTATCGGCCTCGCCTATAGTTTAAAATCTCTGTCTCTCGACAAGGTTATATTATAAATTGCCATAATTGAAATTTTTAGTTATATTGTATAACATGAGAATCGATTTTCCGTTTAATATAAAAACCCATTCATAGCGAAATGAATAGCAATGTTGGGCTTATAAAAATCCCGACATATTACTCTCCTTTTCATAATGGGATCATACCGATTCAAACTCACACATTAACTTACTCACAATTATAATCAAATAATTGCATATTTCTAGCAGTTATTCCTAAATAACCATTTTATGGATGTGTATAGCCTGATAAGAATCATGAAACAACCAAAAAATAACCCCTTCTACAAAGGGGTAAATCTGTGTTTATGTTCTTCGAATTTATATCGGCTCATTAAAGCAACCTTGTCATATCCGTCAAATTCGATCTCATAAGACCTGTTACCTACCTCTCTAATTCTACTGATTTTGTCCATGTTCGCTATAAATGACTTGTGAACTCTAAGGAAATTACCTCCTAATTTTTCTTCTAACTTACTTAGGGTTTGATGTGTCTTGTAAATATTGTTTTCTGTATGAATCAGATTAATTTTTTCCTGTCTCTCAATAAATAGGATATCGCTAGGCGCTATAATAAATATTTCATTCTTGGCTTTGATCCTAATTTTTGGGGGACTGCTCCCAATATCGTTTCTTTTTTTTATTTCTTTCGTAAGATTGCTTATAATTTCATTAATTTTTGCTTTTTTCACTGGCTTTAGAATGTAGTCATATGGGTGGACAGCGAATGAGTCAATTGCATATTGAGAGTACCCTGTTATAAAAACAAAAAATATATCAGGATTGAAATCATGTATTTTTTTAGCGACTAATATTCCGTTCAACCCTTCTTCTGGGGCCAGCTCTATATCCAATAACGCTATGTCCAGTTTATATTCCCTGGCAAAATTGATTGCTTCTTTACCGCTTGGAGTATCAATTACCTTGTCAACGGAAGGGTTTTCAGATACCAACTTTTTGAGAAATCTCCTGGTGTAAAGTTCATCTTCTAGAAGCAAAATATTTACCATTTACATCTGTCCCCTATATCGTTATCATTTTTTTCAGCATTGGTTACACCTCCTTCCCGGCAATATTCAGAATGCTGTCAAGAACCTTAGCTGCTTTGTATCCCAATGGAGTCATCAAAATAAGACTTCCGAGGATTCCCAAAATCACTGCAAAAGCGTCGGCGGCCATCTTTTGCGTTATAAGCATAACGATGACAACGGACCATACGGTTAAAACAAGGAAGGCTTTTTTCCTTTGTTCCTGCCTTATTGATTCATCTCTTATTTGTTTCTTTGCTGTACCCGCCGGCACCCATCTAAAGATAACGTAAATACCCATCAGTAAAATTAATGCTGATATAAACGTCAATGATACAGGGTTTACAGCTAAGGTTGCTAATTTGCCGAGGCTTATCAGTAAAGAGACACCAATCACCAGGCATAATGGATACGTGCTTAAGTGAACGCCTCCTCCAAAAAATCTCAATGATGCAAAGGCTATCAGGCATAACATGGTCGTTATGAAGGTATCCACCAGCAAAGATAAGGACATTATTAGCACTAACTGAACCAGTGTTCCGAATATTAGCTCCAACCCATAGGTGAAAATTTCTACTTGATCCCGGTTAACCTTTAACTGCGCCCCCATGACAATGGCTATTTTTCGGGCTAGAGTTTTTATCATCTACTTTTCTACCTCTGTCAGGAAGATATACAATAAATGTTGTCCGTTCTTCCGATACTACGTCAATTCTTCCCCCGTACCTATCCACCAGTTTTTTAACCAGGTACAAACCGTACCCGCGAGCTTCGGACTTCTTTGTGGTAAAACCTGCTATAAACAACCTTTGTCTAACCGCTTCAGGAATTTTAGGCCCTGTATTGTAGACATACATGACATAATTCAAGTCTTCATGCTTTATTTCTATGGCCACCCTACGGTCGATATTGGCTTGGAGAACTGCGTCAAATGCATTATCCAGGAGGTTGCCCAAAATACTGCATAAATCCCAGGGAGGTATATTTATATCGGCAATATCGCATTTTACGGAAAAGGCAAAGTCAATTTTCATAGCCTCAGCCACTTTTCGTTTGCCGTTTAAAAGCGCCGTAAGAGCAGGATGGCCAACGTATACTATTTCTTCTGAATGTCTGTAATTCTCCGCTATACCTTCAATGTATTCAATGGCTTTATCCGCTTCATCCAGGTGCAACATAGCCTGCAGAGTCTGAATATGCCTGCTGTGTTCATGTTTTTGGACTTGCAAAGTATTTATTAAATTCTCCACTTGTGAGAGGTGCGTTTTTAAAAGATTTAATTCCACTATTTTCTTAGTATTTTCCTCAAGGCTTTTGATTGAAAAAACGACTAGACCGCTTAATAATAAAACTGCTAAATTTATAAATGGTAGAAACGCTTTTAAATCATGGATATCTTTAGATAGATATATTTCTTGATTAATTAATACATTAAACAAAGTATTCAGAAGGATGGTAGAAATAATCACTGATCTACCATTTTTATACAAGGCAATCAATCCCTATCTAAACTTAAGTCAAAGATTATAAAATTATATTTCTTTATAAAAATATATAAAATAACCATAATGTCACCTGATGGCAGAAAGTATAATATATTCAACCATGGCTTTAAAACAAGGCTATCTATAGTAACGGCAGTTATATTGAGAAGTATCGGCAATAACGCTCCTTCCAA
>MVQK01000159.1 GCA_002067515.1 Pelotomaculum sp. PtaB.Bin013
TCAGTCAGGGACTCAATCTGGGCATTGACTTCCGGGGCGGCAGCCTGTTGGATTTGAGATTCAACCAGCCCACTGAGGTTGAGCAGGTCAGGGGAGTGCTGGCGGATTTTGGCTTGGAGGGCGCTTCTATCCAGCGCAGCGGTGAAACCGATTTTCTTATTAGAACCAGAGAACTTACCGAGGATGAAAACTTAACAATAGTACAGAATCTGGACCAGAAACTGGGTGGCGTCACAGTGCAGCGCAATGAGCGGGTCGGTCCCGTAATCGGCCAGGAGTTGCTCAGAAAGGCCTTGCTGGCGCTGGGTGTGGCCTCGATCCTGATGGTCGTCTACATCGCCTGGCGGTTTGAGTTCAAGCAGGGTATCGCGGCCATTATCGCCTTACTGCACGATACTCTGGTGATACTCGGAATTTTCTCAATATTTCAGATCGAAGTGGACAGCACCTTCGTGGCAGCGGTCCTGACAATTATCGGTTATTCGATAAATGACACCATCGTAATTTTTGACCGGATTCGTGAAAATATGCATAACAGGAAAAAGGGCGAGGTCTTGGAGGATATTATCAACAACAGCCTGTGGCAAACCCTGGCCCGCTCGATCAACACGGTGCTGACAGTTATACTTGTCCTGGTGGCCTTGTTCTTACTGGGTGGCGCAACGATTCACAATATGGTCCTGGCTTTGTTGATCGGTGTGTCAAGTGGCGCTTATTCGTCAATCTTTAATGCCAGCCCGCTCTGGTATGATTTCAAAAAGGTGGAAGAGCGCAGTAAACCCAGGGGAGCACGGGCATAAATGATAAACAATATTCTAGATATTCAACTATAGGGTTAAAAGGCAAATTGTCTAAAAGCTTATTTAAGTAAGAAGTTTTGATATGCAGTAGATGGTGCTGTTGGCACAGCAGGTTTTGGTAATATAGGGTTTATTATTTTCTTGATCTTCATCCTGATCATTTTTGGCGTGGGATGCTTTGGCGGCTGTATTTAAACTGTAAAAACCTAAATTAAAGATTGCGTTTATAACCACCGAGTTTCATCATACCGGTGGTTATGATTTTGTTCTATTTTGTTCTATTGCGAGGGGCTGTAAAACAATTTTATCCTTTATGGATTTTAAGGGGCAGGTAAATGGCTGATATTATATTGTTCCCGGACAAGCAATGTCAGATATTTACGCAGGCCCTCCCTGGAGCTATAACGACAAAATGAGAGGCCACAGGCAAGGTGCTGAAACTCATTACGAAACGCAGTCCCACACATGGATTAGGTCCCTGCCGGTACAAGACCTTGCAGCCAGAGATGAGGTCATTACGGCCTGGGGGTTCAAATATAAAACTGTCGCTTTCGTCTGGGTCAATCAGACAAGGACCGGGAAATGGCCTGTAACCTTGGCCGGCGGACAATGGGTAATAAGTAATACCGAGCCATGTCTCCTGGCAACCAAGGGACGACCGCAGCGGATCGAGCGGAATATTAAGCAGTTCGTCGTCGCTGAGAGGACGAAGCATAGTAAGAAACCCCGATGAAGTTCGGCAGAGGATTCTAGGCCCGCCGGGGGTTGGGAAAAGCAACTTGGCCATAGCTATTACTTACGAGACGATTAATCTGTCCAAACCCTCCATAAAAAAATTCTCAAAGGCTGAAACCCTTGAGAAAAGTGGCAGGGGAGACAGGGATCGAACCCGCAACCCTCGGTTTTGGAGACCGATGCTCTACCAATTGAGCTACTCCCCTATGTCGCTTATCCTCCGTTCGTTATTATATAATAACCATATTATCACGTCAAGAAAAACTCTTTTGTAAGTTTTTCTTGTTATTGGGCGAATATAATTTTAGAATAACTATAAAATCAAAAAGTGAGGTAATGGAATTTGTCTTTAAAGATTGGTGTGTTAATGGGTGGCAAATCAGCTGAGCGGGAAGTGTCCCTGCGTACAGGCGAGGCTGTTTACAACGCCTTGAGGCAGAAAGGTTATCCATGTGTAAAAATAGATGTGGACAATAACATTGTGAGCAGAATCAATGAAGAAAAAATAGATCTCGCTTTTCTGGCGCTGCATGGCAAGTTCGGTGAAGATGGAGCAATTCAAGGGCTGTTGGAAATTCTCGGTATCCCATATACCGGTTCGGGTGTTTTAGCTAGCGCCATGGCAATGGATAAGATTACTACCAAAAAAATGTTGCTCTTTGAAGGTCTTCCAACGCCTTTGTTCATCCTGGTCGGCAAAGAAGAAAAAGGACTTGACGGCATGCCGTCCATAGCAGGGCGAATTGCCGGCGAAATGGGATTGCCTCTGGTAGTTAAAGCGCCCACACAAGGTTCCACAATAGGCATAACTTTTGTGCATCAAGAGCGGGAACTGATTCCAGCCTTGGAACTGGCTTTTCAGCATGATCCGGTCGCCCTGGTTGAACAATTTGTCGAAGGAGTGGAAGTAACTGCTTCGGTGCTGGGAAATGACGAACCAATCGCTCTTCCTTTGATTGAAATTGTTTCCGTCACTGGTGTTTACGACTATGAGGCCAAGTATACCACCGGTATGAGTAGTCATATTATCCCGCCGCGCATCCCGGAGGAACGGCAGGATCTGGTTAAGGATTTGGCTGTGCGCGCGTTTAAAGCTTTAGGTTGCCGGGGCCTGGCACGGGTGGATTTTATTGTTGATCGCCAAGGAAAGCCGTATATCCTGGAGTTGAATACGATTCCCGGCATGACTGCCACAAGTCTCTCGCCGGACGCCGCCCGCGCCGCGGGCATTGAATTCCCGGAACTGGTCGAGAAAATCATTAATCTGGCATTAAATAAAAATCCGGCGTCTGAGGGAATATAATGGAAATATCACGAGCAGTACTGGCCGGGATGATCGACCACACCCTTCTCAAACCTGAAGCTACTTGTCAGGATATCGTCGGCCTTTGCCGGGAGGCTGTTGATTTCGGTTTCAAGTCGGTATGCATTAACCCAAGCTACATTGATTTGGCGCACCGGGAGTTGGAAAATGCCCCGGTCGGCATTTGCGCGGTAATTGGTTTTCCTCTGGGCGCGAGCGATCCGGCCGTAAAAGCGGCTGAGGCGGCTGCGGCAGTCAGAGCTGGCGCTTCAGAAGTGGATGTTGTAATGAACATCGGGTTTTTTAAAAGCGGGTTGCTTGGAAAAACTCAGGCAGATCTTACTGGTGTGGTTAGCGCGGCCAAGTCTGAAAAACCTGAGGCAGTTGTCAAGGTAATTCTGGAAACATGCCTTTTAACAAACGAGGAAAAAGTTCGAGCTTGCCGGGTTGCCGTAGCAGCGGGTGCCGATTTTGTAAAAACATCAACTGGTTTTAACAAGGAAGGCGCTCTGGCTGCTGATATTAAATTGCTTAGACAATCAGTCGGGCCACGGATTGGCGTCAAAGCATCGGGAGGGATCCGGGATCTGGCAAAAGCGTTGTCCATGTTGGAGGCCGGGGCTGACAGAATTGGCACCAGTGCCGGAGTGGCTATTGTCAATGAATTAAAATAAAAACTATTTTTTATTAATTGGGTTAAACTATGGAAAAAGAAAACATTTTGCGTATCCTATAGAACTCCGTTATATTACGGGCAGGATTTAAGAAGGGCGACAGCGAATATTTAATGTTGCTCAATTAAAATGCGGAGGTGTAGGGTATGAAAACACGTTGTATGTTATGCGGTAAATTGATCGAGGAAGAAGTGGTAATAGCTGATAAATATGATGACGACGATGACGATGATGAAATTATCAGAAAGAAGTCATCCGTATTTTGTGTAATGTGCCAGGCCAAGCTGAAAAATGAAGCTGATAAAGGCCAGAAAAATCCCAAGCCGATGTGAATGACTCTAATGGATAATATTGCTTACAGGAGGTTAATTGTTTGTATAACAAATTGCGATGGTCCTTTATCACGTTTTTAGGACTAACCCTTATTTTGCTGGCAATATCCGTAAAAAGCGCGCAACTTTACACCGACTGGTTGTGGTTCCAATCTCTCAGCTACCAGCGGGTATTTATGACGATCATTGTTTCGGATTTGGGCCTGCGTTTTGCCGCCAGCGCCGCCTTTTTCATTCTGCTGTTTCTTAACCTCCTCCTGACACGCGGTCCGTTAATCAAGGCTTCGCAGAAAGCGGCGGTTTTTAGGGAAGACAATCTGGTAACAATTCAGGCGTCACCTTTAAGCAGGTTTTTTAATCCAGGGTATTTATTAGCCGCTTATACGGTCTTAAGCCTGATTATGGCTTTCTTGTTCAGCTTTACTGTCGCGGGGGACTGGGTTACCCTGCAAAAATTTCTTCACCCGACTTCTTTTGGCGGATTAGATCCAGTTTTTCAGCGTGATATCGGATTTTACGTCTTCCAGCTTCCTTTCTATCAGTTTTTATACAACGTGGCAAGCTGGACCATCCTGATTATTGCTTTTTGGGTGTGCGTAATCTACTTTCTCGTTAGCGTCGTCCAGGGTGCGCCCGGCAAGCTCCTGCAGTCTATGGCGGCCCGTTATCATTTGTCTATTCTGGCCGTCCTTTTCTTCTCTTTAAAAGCCGTGGGATACCAGCTTGATCAATACGCCCTGCTGTTCACTCATCACGGCGCCGTATGGGGGCCTGGTTATACCGCTATCCATACCACGCTATTTGCCTATAAGGTGCTGACCTATATCGCTCTTATTTGCGCTCTCGCTATTTTGGTGAACCTGTTCTTGCGCCGGTTTAAACTTATCGTGTACAGCATCGGATTTCTCTTGCTTGCTTCAGTATTGCTGGGCGGGATATATCCGATATTTGTGCAAAGATTTATGGTTACGCCAAATGAAATTTCCATGGAGACTCCGTACCTTGAGAGGAACATCCAGTTTACCAGGAAGGCATATAACCTTGACGCTATTGAAAAAAGAAGTTTTCCAGCCGGAAAAGTATTGTCGCTGGAAGACATCCAGGCTAACAAGGATACAGTCGGCAACATCCGCCTCTGGGACTGGGAGCCTCTCCAGCAGACTTACAGCCAGCTCCAGGAAATGAGACTTTATTATCAATTTAAAGATATTGACGTTGACCGCTACCTGGTGGACGGCCGTTACCGTCAAGTTATGCTGGCGGCCAGGGAATTGAATCAGGAGCACCTGCCTACTCAGGCCAAGACCTGGATGAACCAGCGGCTTAAATACACCCATGGCTACGGTATCGCCATGAGTCCTGTAAATGAACTTACCGGGGAAGGTTTGCCGGCTTTCTTATTGAAAGATATCCCGCCGGCAACCACAACCGACCTAAAAGTCACCCGGCCGGAAATCTATTACGGTGAACTGACCGACAATTATGTTATCGTAAATACCAAGACCCTGGAATTTGACTACCCCAGCGGTGATGATAATGTCTTTTCGACATATGAGGGCGGAGGCGGCGTCAATTTAGGGAGTTTCCTGCGCCGGGTCATGTATGCTTTTTCTTTCGGGGACTATAAATTGCTGCTTGCCAGCGATGTCGACAACAACAGCAGGATTCTATACTACCGTAATATTAAACAG
>MVQK01000160.1 GCA_002067515.1 Pelotomaculum sp. PtaB.Bin013
TCCAACTAAATTTCAAAAACACTTATTAAGTTAACTAATTTATTGAAGTGAGATGATAAATAAGGCAAGCAAGAACCATCCCCACTTGCCTTACTACAACACGAACCTGTTACCCTTCCGAACGCCACTCCTGGCCTCTGGCGGTATCATAGCTTAGGAAGACACCGGCTGACTTGTCTTGTAAATATACGTGCGAGTATTCCCTCGTCTTTTTGGCCTTTTCATATAAATCCGCGGCCTCTGTCCGGCAGGAGGGACAGGCGGCAATGGGAACCGACAGGCATAAGGCTTTTCCTCCGGTATGCCCGTAGCCGTGGGTCGCTCTGGTGTCTATCGACAGAAAACCGGGGCAGTTGTCGCAAAGCCTGAGTTTTTCGATTTGGTTTTCCTGAATGTTATCAGTATCGTAATATATCCTTTTCACACGCTGAAAATAATTGCCGGAAACATCGTTCTGGCTGAGCGATACCTGGTCACGGTTAGCCCAGCGCTGCAACAGCCGGTCGACTATCCGGCGGACCTCTCCGGTCAAATCAGAGCTTTCCTTGAATTTCCGGTAGTCGGGCTCAAGCACGGCGGAGTAGTCAAGCCCCGCCAGCGCCAGAATGATGCCCATATTCACGTAGGGCAGGGCGGTTTCAATGGCATAGCCGCCTTCCAGCACGGCCAGGTCCGGCCGCAGTTTCTCGGTCAGCCTGGCGTATCCCTGAGCGGTGATGCGCATGCTGCCGAGCGGGTCGGTGTAATGGTTGTCCTGGCCGGCCGAGTTTACGATGAAATCCGGCTTGAAATCATTGAGAACCGGCAGGATCAGGTTGTCGACGACATACATCAGACTTTCGTCCGTCGTTCCGGGCGGCAGCGGGATATTGATGGTGCGGGCATACGCCCCGGGACCGCCCAGTTCGTCGGTAAACCCCGTGCCCGGATAGAGGGTGCGCCCGTCCTGGTGGAAGGAAATAAACAGGACGTCCGGATCGTGCCAGAATATATCCTGGGTGCCGTCGCCGTGGTGGACATCCGTGTCGATGATAGCCACGCGCTTGATCCCCTTGCGCCGCCGCAGGTAATTCACCATAATCGCTTCATTGTTGATGTTGCAAAAACCGCGGTTGCCGTGCACCACCCGCATGGAGTGATGGCCGGGCGGCCTGACCAGGGCAAAGCCATTTTTAATCTGGCCGGAAACAATCTGGTCGGCCAACAAAATGGCCGCGCCGGCCGCGATCAGGTGCGCCTCGGTGGTCTGGTCCTCCACGCGCGGCACACAGAAATGCGTCATGGCGATATCGTGGGCCGTTGCCAGGACGGGAGTATATTCCGCTACCTGCGGGAGGTCCATAATTCCTTCTTCAAAAATTTGGTCGCGGGTGTAAAGCAGGCGCTCCTCCCTTTCCGGGTGGGTGGGAGAAATAGCCCAGTCAAAAGCCGGGAAAAAAATCAAACCGGTTGGTTTTTCGCTGGCATTAGACATACTCATTTACCCCCCTTCTCAATCCGGCAGGTTATCCCCCTGGGAGTCTGGACGGTGAAATCATACAAACGGCCGGCGGTATCCCAGCCCCTGATCATATTAAACACTTCCTGGTAAGTCACTTCAATCTCGTCCGGCGTTACCGCCAGGCCGTAGTCGGCGGCTTTTTCGAGCAGTTTTTCCCTGGCCAGCCCCAGCGCTTTTTGCTCGTTGAATGACCGCCTGTCGATCTTCCCCTGATAACCTTCTTCCCGGATATGATAATATCCCTGTTCGGTGTCGGCCCGCAGGCTCACCTGCAGGGTGGGCTTGGCCACCGCCGCCCCCACAGCGTTCGCAACCGGGGCGTAAGGGGGTATGACCGGCTCGCACCCTAGTTTGGCGGCGATTTGGGGAATTAAACCGTCCGCCCCGCCGCCCACGCCGGCGACTATAGAAGGGCGAATCTTTCTTTTTTGCAGCAGTTCCCAAATACGGTAGGCGGGCTCCTGTTCCCATTCCAGGAACATTTTTTCCACCTCCGCCGTAATGCTGTCCACAATCAGATCGACCACCCGCCCGGCTGTCTCGGCGGCGGACAGGCCAAGAGCCGCTCCAAGCTTCTCCATGGCCTCCTCAGCCTTGGCCTGCTCACCCAGCGTGGTCAGGCCAAGCACCCTGAGAGCGTCGGTAGGAGTCGGCGCCGGCCCGTCCATACAGTAAGCCGGCCCGAGTCTTTCCGGGCGAAAAACAATCTCGCCGCCGGCCAGCTCCAGCAGGCTGTCACCGCCGACCGGCACCGATTTAACCGCGAGGGTATGCACCTGGGTCAGTTGTTCGTTTACCCGGGCGCCTTTCGCCGACAGCAGCGGCTGCCCGTTTAAAATTAAAGCGATATCCGTGGTGGTGCCGCCGATATCGACGACGACCTCAGTTTCGTCAGGGGGGGTCAGCGCCTGCACTCCCAGCGTGCTCGCCGCGGGTCCCGAAAAGATGGTTTCCACCGGCTGCTCCACTGACTTATCCAGCGGCATCGTCCCGCCGTCCGCTTTTAAAATAAACACCTCGGCGGTTATCCGCCTCTTTTCCAGCGCCCGGCGAACCGAGTTGACGAAATTACGGTACGGCTCCCTCGTGGCGCAGGTCAGGTAAGTTGTCACCGCGCGCCTGGGGAAGTTAAGCTGGGGGCCGGCGTGGAATCCCATTTCCACCTGCCAGTCCGGGTATTTTTCTTGGATAATCGCCGCCACCCGCTTCTCGTGAGCACTGTTCCGGGGCGAGAATTTTCCGACCACACCCACCCTTTTATAGCCCTCCGCGGCCAGTTCCGACAGCGCCGCCGCAATTTCCTTTTCGTTCAAAGGCATAATTTCCCGGCCGCGGTAATCAATCGCGCCGGACAGGATGATTGTCTTTGTCTTAAAATCATAATACTGGCGGCTCATGCCAGGTCCGGGGATTAATAACAGGGCGACTTTGTCGTACTTGCGCCCGGCGATGAGGTTAGTGATTACTGTCGTGCTGATGACAATTCTTTTCAGGTCCTTGTTGTCCACATCTTTCAGCACAATATCGAGCGCTTCCAGGATGGAATCAAGCAAATCCGCTCTGGTCGGTATTTTGGCAGTGGCGCGAACAGTTTCATGATCAAGGAGCACCGCGTCGGTATAAGTTCCCCCCACATCAACACCAACAAACATCATTCTCCCTCCTTGCAAGCTTTTGTCGTTCCAGATAAACCATTCTCTCATTCTGACTACTGATCCTGATTCCTGACTTCTTGATCCTGATTCCTGACTTCTTGATTCTAATTCCTGACTTCTTGATCCTGATTCCTGATTCTGACTCCTGACTCCTGACTCCTGACTCCTGATTTAAGGATGTTCTGCAATTGATAGAGCTTATTTATGGCCTCAAGCGGGGTCATCCGCAGCACGTCCAGACTCCGCAATTCCTGTAAAACAGGATGTTCCGCCGGCGCAAGACTCTCCGCGGGCTCTGCGGCGGCAGCCACCTGCCGGGCCGATTCTTTCACCGACTCCAAACCTTCCAGTATCTCAGCCGAGCGGCGGATAATCTCGCCGGGCAAACCGGCCAGCCTGGCCACGTGAATCCCGTAACTGCGGTCGGCTTTTCCCGGCACGACCTTGCGCAAAAAAACGATATCTTCCCCTCTTTCATCCACAGCCACGTTATAATTGACAACGCCCGGCAAATTATCGAGATCGGTAAGCTCGTGGTAATGCGTTGAAAATAAAGTTTTCGCCCCCACCCGCCGGTGAATATATTCGACCAGCGCCCGGGCGATGCTGATGCCGTCGTAAGTACTGGTGCCGCGCCCCACCTCGTCCATAATGATCAGGCTTCTGTCTGTCGCGCTCGTCACAATGGCGCGGCACTCGTTCATTTCCACCATAAAAGTGCTCTGCCCGCCGGACAGGTCGTCCGCGGCCCCCACCCTGGTAAAAATCCGGTCAACCAGGCAAGTCCCGGCAAATGAGGCCGGGACAAAACTGCCCATCTGAGCCATCAATACAATTAAGGCCACCTGACGCATATAAGTGCTTTTCCCGGCCATGTTCGGGCCGGTAATGAGATACAGGCGGCTGTCATGGTTGTCCATTACAGTGTCGTTCGGGACAAACTGGCCGGGACCCAGAATGTTCTCCAGTACGGGATGACGCCCGTCCCTGATCGTAATTTTACCCTCACTGTTGAGCACCGGCCGGGTATAGTTTCCCCTGACCGCGGCCTCACCCAGCGACAGCAGGGCGTCAGCCCGGGCGACCGCCCCGGCGGTAGTCTGGACGCGGCCGCTCATGCCGGATATTTTTTCCCGTATCTCGTTGAAAAGATGGTATTCCAGATGCACCAGCCGCTCCTCGGCGCCCAGGATCATATCTTCGTATTCTTTCAATTCCGGGGTGATGAACCTTTCGGCGTTGGCCAGCGTCTGCTTGCGCTGGTAATCATCCGGAACCAGCGGCAGGTTTGATTTGGTGACCTCGAGGTAATAGCCGAATACCCTGTTATATCCTACTTTCAGCGACTTTATGCCGGTGCGCGCCCGCTCCCGCTCTTCCAAACCGGCCATCATCAACTTGCCGTCCCGGCCGGCAAAACGCAGCCGGTCCACCTCCGGGTCAAAGCCGGTTTTGATAAGCCCGCCGTCCCGCAGCGACAGTGGCGGGTCGTCTTCGATAGCCGATTCCAGAAGCTCCCTGACGTCGTCCAGCAAGTCGACGGCGCCCCCGGTTGCCCGCAGCAGCGAAGCATCCGCCTGTTCCAACAGGGACTTTATCTCCGGCAGTTGCGCCAGTGATTTTTTCAAGGCCACCAGATCCCTGGCGTTCGCCGTGCCGAATGATATCCGGGCGGACAGTCTTTCCAGGTCGTAAATATTTTTTAATCCCTCCCGCAAGTCATGGCGCAGAAAAACTTCTCCGGCCAGTTCCGCGACGGCCTCCAGCCGCGCCTCTATTTCATCCCGGTCCAAAAGAGGCCGCTCGATCCAGTTTTTTATCAACCGGCCGCCCATGGCGGTGACAGTATGGTCCAGAACGTGCAGCAGGGTGTTTCGCCGGGCCCCGTCCGCAATTGCCCTGGTCAGCTCCAGATTGCGCCTGGTGGCCGCGTCCAGAACCATGAACCGGCCCGGCTGGTAAAATTGGAATTTGTTCAGGTGGGATAGTTCCCTTTTTTGCGTTTCTCTCAAGTAAATCAGCAGGGCGCCGGCCGCCGGCGCCAGATAATCCAGGTCGGATGGCCGGCATTCATCGCGAAAAGACGGGCCAAATTGCGTTTCCAGCGCTTGTCCGGCCTGCTCCGGGGAAAAGGCGTCTTCCCGGAAGCCGCTCACTACAGGCATACCGATCAAACGCATGTCTTCCGTAAAAAAATCTTTTGAGGAGCGGGGGATAATCACTTCCGCCGGCCTGAGCCGGGCGAGTTCTTCGGTTAACGCCAGCCGGGCCTTTACGCCGGAAAATGAAGTAATCATAAAAGTGCCCGTGGTAATGTCCGCAACAGCGAGGCCGAACCCTTCCGGCACCGGAGCCACGCTAACCAGGTAGTTATTATTT
>MVQK01000161.1 GCA_002067515.1 Pelotomaculum sp. PtaB.Bin013
GATATTGCCGGAAGTAGGGCGGTAGCAAGTGAAAGAGTAATAATTGCCGGGGCGAACAGCAAGCTTTGGGATATGCCCACAAATTGCCCGTAAGCTGATGTAGCTTCAGACAGTCCCATCCCATTTGCCAGAAGACGTTTCGGAATCAATACGGCATCAATCCATAAAAGTGTGGTAGATGCAAAACGGGTCAATGATACCGGAATAGCTAAATTAAAAACCCTGACAGCAATTGAATAAAACGACTCAAAATGTAATGTCCTGAAACCGGATGGCACAATGGGACGTTTGCGTATGTAAATCAGCAGAATAGATACAAAACCGGCCAGTTCACCTGTTACCACGCCTAGTGAAGCTCCAGCCGCAGCATATTCAATACCTTTCGGTAAAAGCATATATGCGATTAAAAGGCCGGAAACACATCTAATCAGCTGTTCCAGGGATTGGGTTAAAGCTGTTGGCGTCATTTGCTGAAGCCCCTGAAAAAAACCACGGAATGCGGAGCATAGCGATACTATAAGAACGCCTGGAATAAGGAATAAGAAACTGTAATATGCTTTGGGATTGATAAAAATATATTTAAGTAGAAAGGAAGCTCCAAGGTAACACAATGCTGTGAAAATCGTGCCGCTTGCAATAAGGGTAAACAAGCAAATTTTAAAAATGCGGTAGGCTCCCCGGAGATTGCCGCGGGCTGCCTCTTCTGAAACAAGTTTGGCTATGGCTACTGGAATGCCTGCGGTAGCCATAACCACTACCAGAACATATATAGGGTAAATCATGTTAAACAGGCCAATGCCCTCCGGCTGGATCAAACGAATCATAAAAACTTCATATGTGAAACCCAGCATTCTATTGAATAGCCCACTGAACAGTAGGACTAAAGTTCCGTTGATTAATGATTGTCCGGCCATATTTTACCTGCCATAAAATAGAACTTTAATTGCATATGATAATATCTATGCATCCTTAATTTTCCTATGAGGCAAATTTTATAATGCGGTATCTTATTCAACTAAAAAAAATCACGGTTATTTTTAAAATAACAAGGAATTTACACACTTACTGTAGAATTACACCCTTGATGTTTATGCCATCAGCCTGGGGTACCTTAATAATTGCTCCTGAGGGGGTTCTTTTTGTTTTCATCCAAAATATCCCTGCTTAGGTTCTATGTAGTATAGAAATAGTGCTTTAAGGAAACCATTATTTACAAAAGGGGGAACACAATTTGAAGAATTATCAAACCAGTCAAATACGCAATGTGGGTGTAGTTGCGCACGGTGGAGCCGGTAAAACCTCACTTGTCGAAGCCATGCTCTATAATACCGGGGTTCTCTCCCGTTTGGGCAGAGTGGAGGATGGCACTACGACTTCCGACTACCACCCTGAAGAAACTGCCAAACAAATAACCATACATACAAGCCTTGTTCCTTGCGAGTGGAACGGTGTCAAAATTAACTTGCTGGACACACCCGGTTTTTCTGATTTTATCGGTGAAGTAAAGGGAGCGTTGAGAGTTGCCGATTGCGCTATGTTTGTCATATCCGCGGTGGATGGTGTGGAAGTACAGCATGAAGTTATCTGGGATATAGCGGATAAATATAACCTGCCCAAGATAATATTTGTTAATAAAATGGACCGGGAGAACGCCAGCTTTAATAAAGTCCTTGATGATTTAAAGACTAAATTTAAAGGTAATTTTGCGCCGATCCAGATTCCTAACGGATCGTTTGATACCTTTACAGGTGTGGTTGACATTATTAACCAAAAAGCCTACACCAGTGACGGCAAAGGCAAGGAAGCACCGGTGCCCGGAGAACTAGCCGGTGAGGTCGACCAGTTCCGTGAACTGCTTATTGAAGCAGCGGCTGAGGGAGACGACGACCTGACCATGAAATATCTTGAGGGAGAGGAACTCACTCTGGATGAGATTAAAGATGGTTTGAAGAAAAGTATCGCGCAAGCAAAAGTTGTTCCGGTACTGGCCGGCTCGGCTACAAAGAATACCGGCGTGGCCCAGTTGATGGATGTGATCGCGGACTACCTCCCGGCTCCGAAGGAAGATAACGGCCCGATGTCGGCCTTGGTATTTAAGACGATAGCAGACCCCTATGTCGGCAAGATGAATTTTCTCCGCGTTTTCAGTGGTAATTTTAAAAGTGATACTGTTGTATATAACAGTACAAAAGAAAAGACGGAAAAAGTCGGTAATGTCCTTTATGTCAGGGGTAAAAATACAATCCAAACCGATGTAGTTCCAACCGGTGATTTAGCAGTTGTTGTGAAATTGCAGGACACCGGGACAGGCGATACTTTATGTGATAAGGACAAACCGGTTGTCCTGGATAAGATTGATTTCCCGGTACCAACACTTTCAGTGGCAATCGCCCCTAAGAGTAAAAACGATGAAGACAAACTGGGCGACGCTATTAACAAGTTGCTGGAAGAGGACCCGACTATTAAGGTTGAGAAAAACACCGAGACAAAACAGACGCTTATTACAGGTATGGGTGAACTGCATATAAATATTTTGCTAGAACGGCTGAAACGCAAATACGGTGTCGACGTAGTTACGAATGATCCTAAAGTGCCATATCGTGAGACGATCAGGTCAAAAGTTGAAGTTGAAGGAAAACATAAAAAACAATCAGGCGGTCGTGGTCAGTACGGTCACGTTTGGGTACGGTTTGAGCCAAATCCCGAGGAGGATTTTGTTTTTGCTGAGGAAGTTTTCGGGGGTTCTGTTCCCAGAAACTATTTCCCGGCTGTAGAGAAAGGCCTCCGGGAAGCTATGACAGAAGGTGTGCTGGCTGGTTATCCAACAACAGGAGTTAAGGCCACCCTATATGATGGTTCTTACCACACGGTGGATTCTTCGGAACTGGCTTTTAAAATTGCCGCGTCACTTGCTTTCAAAAAGGGAGCCTTGCAGGCCAAACCTGTTCTTTTGGAGCCGATGATGGATGTTGAAGTTTTAGTGCCAGACAACTTTATGGGGGACATAATCAGTGATTTCAATACAAAGCGCGGCCGGGTATTGGGTACCGAACCCCAGGAAAAACAAACCTTGATAAAAGCGCATGTTCCGCTATCAGAAATGTACCGGTACGCCATCGATCTTAAGTCAATGACTCAGGGTCGCGGTTCTTTTACAATGGAATTTACCGGTTATGAAGAAGTGCCTGGACGCTTAGCTGATGACATAATAAAGAAGGCCAAGGCGGCGCAAGAAGCAGACAAGTAATAAAACATGTGTTAGGGCAAGACCTTACATCCCAAAATGATTAAAAAAGAGATCCCGTATCACTGTCAAAGTGGCACGGGATTGCTATTTTTATCATTATTATTGTCCAATTACTCCCTTCATTCGCTAAGGATATTCAGTGGTAACATTACAGCTAATTATCCCATAAATATATACATGGAGGGAATACAATGCGTAAATACTATTTGATTGCTCTCGTGCTGTCAATATTAGCCTTTGCCAATATGGTACAAGCCGCACGTCCGGCCAAATACGGCACAACGGTTATCAATGACGATCAAACCAAAATTGTCGGTGATATAACAATGATTCCACTAAGATTGTCATCTGAACCCATGATTATCTTAAACTCAAAACAGATAAATGACATAACAAGTGTTAATTGCACCACAGCACAAGATATTATTAGCTACAACATATGCTATATCGGTCGTTGGATCCATCGGGTTGTAAATGGCAAGATAACCATGACCGCTTTAAATCAGGGTTCAGAATTACATTTTTCTGTTGAGGGAACGAGAAGCATTACAGCAAACTTTTTTGCCGATCCTAAGGCAATTTATCAACCATATATAGCCTACTCGGTTGACGGCGCCGCTTTTACTCGTGCCATTGTGGCGAACACAGTTACTATAGCTACAGGACTTCAACCGACCAGACATACGGTTAAGATTGTAGCTTCCGGTATATATTACAATGATGATGTTTGGTTTGCTGGCAGGGGTCTTAATTTTCAAGGGGTGACTGTTGACGAAGGGGCTGTTGTAGAACCTTTAAATTCAACCAAAAAGCGTATACTGTTTTTAGGTGATTCAATAACAGCAGGACTAAACGTCCTGGGTAATGACGGGACACCTGCAACTGCCGGCGCAGAATTGACCTTCCCACATATTGCCTCTGATATTCTCGGGGCTGACCCATGGCAGGTGGGTTTTGGTGGAACAGGCGTTGTAGCTGAAGGTACTGGTCATGTTCCTAATGCTGTAAAAAGCTTTCAATGGAAGATGTTCGGATATCCTATTAATGAACCTGTCCCTGATGTGATTGTTGTCGCACAAGGGACAAATGACGGACTGCAATCACCTGCAGCTTATCAAGCTTCCTACCAGAATTATTTAAACCTCATAAGGGCGACTTATCCAGGTAAACCAATATTCTGCATGAGACCATTTCTTGGCATGCAGTCCGCCCAAATACAGGTTGCGGCGCAGGGAACACCGGGTTGTTACTACGTAGATACTACCGGCTGGAGTATGACTTATACTGACGGTGTACACCCCGATGTTAACGGGCATAAAGTTGCAGGCACAAATTTGGCAGCAGCAATAACTGCTGTTCTAGATGCCACATTCTTTAACTAACAGTGTATCATCTATATTAAATGCTATAAGGTCTTACTGGAAGAAGTTATTAATTTCCTCAGACAATTAGATCCCGCTTCCTTTAATTTTTTATATCCGATAAATAAGGCTATTGGACCAAGTGTGGCAATAGAGAGATAAAATATTATTGTACACTGGGTAGGAACAAATCCTGGGATTATTTTTTTAGTAAGGTAAATAAACAGGAGGTGATACAAAAAGATATATATTGAATAATTTCCACATATGCATATATATTTAGTAAGCAAGTGCTTTTCATAATTATAGAAATTCCCTATGCTGTAAATTAATAAAAAAACCCCCAAAGTATAGATAATAGTATATGTGTTAGGAGGAATAGGCAATATTCTTTGAATATCAATTTCAGAAAAAATCAAGCATGAAATGGCTAAGGCGCTAAAAATGGCAGAGCTTTTCTTAATATCTAAATTATTAATTAGCGGATAAAAAGATAATCCAAGAAAAAAAATGAAAAGATGTGTTCCCCCGAAAAAGAAAGAAGATACATTGTTTCCACCTGGCACTTTTGTGAATACTAATAGATTTGAAATTACCCAGAAAATCGCTAGGGTCAGCAGCAATATTGTTTTATAGGACTTTTGTTTTTCGATTATCTTTACAAGACAGAATAATATGGGTGAGACTAGGATCAGCTCAAGATAAAATTCAACAAAATAGAATGGAGGCGCCGCTGAGAATGTAATTAATTTATTCCCCAAAATGCTTATGTCAAAAATATTAATAGACCTAAATGATAAAATGTGAAATATTGTTGTTGCAACCACATAAGGTATTAATATTTTAAGTAAGCGAGCACTTAAAAAACTCCAAGTTAATCTCT
>MVQK01000162.1 GCA_002067515.1 Pelotomaculum sp. PtaB.Bin013
CATGGAAGCGGCGGACTATCTGGCGGAAAAGGGCGTCAAAGCCGGGGTTCTGGATGTTCATACAATCAAGCCTCTTGATGTGGATGCCATTGCCAGGGTTGCCAGGGATACAGGCGCGCTGGTGACCGCCGAGGAACACAGCGTCATCGGCGGCCTGGGCGGGGCCGTGGCGGAAGCGCTTGTTGAAAACTGCCCTGTTCCACTGAAACGGGTAGGCATCATGGACAAGTTCGGTACTTCCGGGTCTCCCGACGAGTTGCTGGAAAAGTATGGCCTTACGTCAGGTTTTATCGCTAGAGCGGTGGAAGAGGTAATTGCGAGAAAAAGATAGATTTGTTCTAGGCATGTCTTAAATAAGCCCTTATCTGGTTAAGACCGGGTAAGAGGCTTTTTTCTTATGATTTCAAAGGGAGATTATGCAAATAATCGTAAGTGTGGGAGGATTTTACGCTAAACCTGTCGAATGTTACCCCAACGTGTTTTATGTCTTCATTACAGTTAATAAGCGGGGTGGGTGTTTGATTAATTTTTATAATGTTACCAAAATCTATCCCGGTAATGTCAAAGCTTTGACTGATGTCACTCTCCAAATCCGCAAAGGTGAGTTTGTCTTTCTGGTCGGCCCTAGCGGGGCCGGGAAGTCAACATTAACTAAGTTGATTTACCGGGAAGAGCTTCCAAATCGCGGTCAGGTAATCTATAACGGGAAAAATGTCGCCCGTATGCGTCAACGGGAAATTCCGTATCTGAGGCGGACAATCGGCATGGTTTTTCAAGATTTCCGTTTGCTGCCGCAAAAAACTGTGTTTGAAAATGTAGCCTTTGCTATGGAAGTAATCGGGGCGTCCGGCCGGGAAATAAAGAAAGTGGTGCCAAAAGTTCTCAATATGGTCGGCCTGGCCAAGAAGGCCGGTGTGTTTCCCGACCACCTCTCCGGCGGCGAGCAGCAACGGGTGAGTGTGGCCCGTGCTATCGTGAATAACCCTTTGTTAATTATCGCCGATGAACCAACCGGCAATCTGGACCCCGACACCTCCCGTGAGTTGATGAAACTATTCTTGGATATAAACCGCAGGGGCACTACCATTATTATGTCCACTCATGCCTGGGATATTGTGGACGCCATGAAGAAACGTGTCGTGGAGTTGGCCGGCGGTATGGTTGTGCGGGATGAGAAGGAAGGGATGTATCGCTATGAGGCTTAGCACCATCCGGTATTATTTCCGTGAGGCTGTTCATTCAATTTTGCGTAATAGTTGGCTTTCCGCAGCCTCAGTGGGAGTAGTTGCCGTATCCTTGCTGATCCTTGGCAGTTCCCTGCTGCTGGTGGTAAACGCCAGTAGAATGGCCGCCAACCTGGAATCAAACATTGAAATCAGCCTTTTCTTAAAAGATAATACAACTCCGGCTCAGGTAAAACAAATTGAAGACAAGATTAAAACCATGCCTGATGTCGCTCAAGTTGAATTTGTTACTAAACAGCGGGCGCTGGAGGAAATGAAAAAGAATCTTGGAGATAAGAAAGACATACTTACCGGTCTGGAGGAAAAAAATCCACTGCCGGATGCCTTCAGAATCAAAACGCGAACTGTTGAACAAGTGGCGCCGCTAGCCCGTCAATTAGAAAGTCTATCTCAAGTGGATCAAGTTCGCTACGGCCAGGGAGTGGTCGAAAATCTTATGGCTTTAAGCCGCTGGGTGCGCACCGCCGGTTTAATTTTGATGATTTTGCTGGGGGTTGCGGCTGTTTTCTTAATAGCCACCACCATTCGTCTTTCTGTCTTTGCCAGACGCCGGGAGATCGGGATTATGAAGTTCCTCGGAGCGACAAACTGGTTTGTTCGCTTTCCGTTTTTGCTTGAAGGAGTATTTCTTGGCTTGATCGGCTCGTTGGTTGCCGTTTTCGTTATATCTTTCGGTTATTATTCTTTAATCGGCAGTGTTCAGATTTCATTGCCTTTTCTGCAACTAGTCAGTGACCGAAATTTAATTATGCCTTTAATGGAGGGATTGCTGCTTCTGGGGCTGTTTATCGGAGCGGCCGGCAGTATGATTTCCATGCGCAAGTTCTTAAAAGCGTAATTGTATTATTGTTGACCTGGAGGTTTGATTAAATGAAATTCAGCTTTTTGAAGAAAAAGATCCTGGCTAGTGCTATGGGCTTGGTTTTTATGGCGGGAGCCATCGGAGCCGCTTATGGTGATGAACTTGAACAGCAACTGAACAAAACCAGGGAGCAGTTAAACCAGAAGCAAAACCAAGCCGAGCAGGCGAGGGGTGTGGTCAAGGATTACTCCCGGCAGGTTTCTTTGCTAAATAGTTCAATTAGTGATAAGACTCTCCAGTTGAACGACCTGGAAAAGAACCTCGGACAGGCCAAAGAAAGCTTGCGTAAGACAGAGGCGGAACTGGCGGAAGCCGAAGCTAAACTAAACGATAGCACTGATATATTAAATAAAAGAGTACGCAACATGTATGAGATGGGCAACGTCAGTTACCTGGAAGTTCTTTTTGAGTCTAAGGATTTCAGTGACTTTGTCAACCGTTTCGAGCTCTTGAAAAGGGTAGTGCAACAGGATATTTCCATTATAAATCAGGTCAAATCCGATCGCCAGCAAATCAGCAACCGGAAAGCAGACCTGGAAGTGCAGCAGGAAAGGTTAGTAGCAATGATTTCTGAGCAAGAATCTGCCCGTAAAGAGTTGCAGGCAAAGCAAAATGAAAAAAATGCCCTGCTTAAAGAAGCCAGTGCTGACTTGTGGAATCTTGAATCGGAAGCTGCCCGTCTAGAGGCCCAGGAGCAGAATATTTTACGCCAGATCGCCGCCAGCCGGCCTTCGAACTCGCAGCCGCGTTCCATCGGGGCGTTCACCTGGCCGGTACCGGGTTATACAGATATTTCCTCCCCGTTTGGCATGCGCGTGCATCCCATTTTGGGCACCAGCTTAATGCATAACGGGATTGATATTCCGGCTGATACCGGTGCGACCGTGGTAGCCGCCCAGGACGGTGTGGTAATAGATGTGGGTTATATGAGCGGTTACGGCAATATTGTCATGATCGACCATGGCGGCGGCCTGACCACTCTTTATTCGCACCTGTCCGCGCAGTTGGTTGGTAACGGGGAGGAAGTAGTCAAAGGCCAGGCTATCGCCAGAGTTGGAAGCACCGGCATGGCAACCGGGCCGCACCTGGATTTTTCAGTGAGAGTGAACGGCGATCCGGTCAACCCGTTAAATTACCTGTAAGGGTTGTCGCGGAAATCAAATAGTTATAATCAACTTCCTTAGATTCCTAGCGTTTTGATAAACATATATAATGTAATACTAAAAAGGGCAGGTTTTTGATTCTGCCCTTTAGATTTTATGAAAATTATTTTGCAGGTGCGTAGATTTGAGTCTAGCCGCCACAGTATTGTAGTATAATAACGTATGTGAGATAGGACAAGAACGGCAGGTGTGTTCGTCATTGAATTATTATGATTACAAGGCCGGTTCCAGGAGCGGTAAATGGCGTTTTATACTGGCAGTGTTTGTATTTGCCGTATTTCTGGTGGTGGGCGGACTCCTGGCCAGTAATTACCGGAATGTCGGCAATCTGGTCAAGGTCGTCTCCCTGGTGCGAACGCAATATCTATATCCGGTAAGCTCCACCCAGTTGATGGATGGGGCGATTAAAGGCCTTGTTAATTCTCTTAGCGACCCATATTCGGTTTACCTTGATCCAAAAACATTTTCACACCTTCAAGAGCAGATCAGGGGCTCCTTTGGCGGTTTGGGCATTTTAGTGGGTGTGAAAGAACAGTACCTGACAGTGGTACGGGCCTATCAAGGAACGCCGGCAGCCAGGGAGGGGATAAAAGAAGGCGATGTAATCGCCAGGATTGACGACCGTGACGCGAAAGGCATCGATCTGGACACGGCAATTAACATGATGCGTGGACCAGTCGGCTCAAAAGTCAATCTTGGCGTCAATAGACAGGGAGTGCCGGAGCAGTTGCAATTTACTTTAACCAGGGAGGAAATTAGTGTTCCTACCGTCGAAGGGCGGGTATTGGAAGGGAATAGCATCGAGCATATTATTATTAGCCAGTTTACAGAACGTACCGCTGATGAAATAAAGGAAATACTGGCCAAAGTGAAGACCGAAAACATAAAAGGGATTATTCTGGACCTCCGGGATAATCCAGGTGGTGAACTGAATTCGGCGGTGGAAGTGGCTAAAAATTTCATTCCCAAAGGGCCGATTGTATATATAGATAACCGGGTGGGCCGCGAGCAAGTTTATGAATCGGAAGGAAAAACAATCCAGCTCCCATTTGTGGTGTTAATCAACGGGGGGAGCGCCAGCGCTGCTGAAATCCTGGCCGGGGCGGTAAAAGACACCGGCGCGGGAGTTCTGGTCGGGACCAAAACTTTTGGTAAAGGGATTGTTCAAACGGTATTTCGATTAGATGGCGGCGCGGGATTAAAGCTGACTACCGCCCGTTACCTGACGCCAGCCAAGAACGATATCCATGAAAAGGGTATTCAACCTGATATCCTGGTGCAATCCCAAGAAGATCGACTTCATGACGTCCAGCTTGATAAGGCTGTCGAGATCATTAAAGCGAAAATCGCAATAGCCGGATAGGGAAATTAAGTTTTTTTATTAAATAGCCGTGGGAAAAGTATCTCCACGGCTATTGGATATTGGTGAAGAGCTATAAAGCATTCGAGGTGAAACTTTTGTATCCCTTTACGGAGATTATACCTTTAATCCTGAAGTCCTTTCTGCAAGCGTTCATGGACCCCCAATTCTGGCCGGTTTTTTTATTGATAGTGGGTTTAATCGCTTTGCAGTACCAACGGATGGGCAGATTGAGGGAAAGTTTCTTTCGTCAGAAATCCGGCAGGGCTTGGGCGGATGTAATTATGGCGGCGGTTTTTGGGTTGTTTGGCGGCTTGGCGGGAAGTTACTTGATGGTTTTTATCGGCCTGACCCTTTCCGGTTCGGCTCTAATTTACCTTTGGCCGGTGGCCATATTGCTCATGCTGATAAATATGCGTTTTTTGTGCTTCGCCTATTCCGGCGGAGTGTTGGCTATTTCCAGCCTGCTTCTTGGCTTTCCCCAAGTAAATATTCCACAGATAATGGCCCTGGTCGCTGTGCTGCACATGGTGGAAAGCATTCTGATCCTGGTTAGCGGCCACCTGGGGGCGGTGCCCGCTTTTATTAAAGGTGCTGACGGGCGGGTGGTCGGCGGTTTTACCCTGCAGCGGTTTTGGCCGATACCGCTCGTAGTGCTTTACGTGGCGGGTGCCGGTGCGGTCCAGGGGGGCGTCGAGATGCCTAATTGGTGGCCATTGATTAAACCCAGTGTGCCGGGTGAGTGGCAAAACCTGTTGTTCACCCTGGTGCCCGTAGTAGCCGGTTTAGGCTACGGTGACGTGTCGATTGCCAGAAGTCCGGTGGAAAAGAGCCGCCTGTCCGCGCTCCAC
>MVQK01000163.1 GCA_002067515.1 Pelotomaculum sp. PtaB.Bin013
GAAAATATTGCCTTGACTAAAAAGGTCGTAGAGTATGCCCATGCCAAGGGTGTAACGGTGGAAGCCGAGTTGGGGCGGCTGGCCGGTGTCGAGGATGATGTGAAGGTCAGTGCCGCGGACTCCAGCTACACCGATCCTGACCAGGCCGTCGAATTTGTTCAAAAAACAGGCTGCGATTCCCTGGCGATCGCGATTGGCACCAGTCACGGCGCCTATAAGTTCAAAGGGGAAGCCAAGCTTGATTTCGCCCGCCTGGGAAAAATAGCATCTCTCCTGCCCGGTTATCCCCTGGTTTTGCATGGCGCCTCCACCGTGCTGCCGGAGTTTGTGGCCAAATGCAATCAATACGGGGGAGAGATCAAGGGTGCCCAGGGTGTTCCCGAAGAGATGCTTCGCAAGGCCGGAACAATGGGGGTATGCAAAATAAATATTGATACCGATCTCCGCCTGGCCATGACGGCTACCATCCGGGAGCATTTTGCTAACAACCCCGCTGATTTTGACCCCCGCCAGTATCTCAAACCAGCCAGGGAGGCCATTAAAAACATGGTCAAGCACAAAATTAAGAACGTCTTAAACTGCAGCAACCAGATCTAAGCAATAATCATCTGGAAACAATGCTCAGGAGCATAGTAAGTTCATCGAAAATAAGTTGACGGTTCTGTCAATAAATAAAATCAAGGGATTGAGCTGAACAGCCCAATCCCTTCTATTGGTTTATTTGGTGAGAATCTTTGGCACTCGCGGCGCTCTGAGCCTGTGCGTCGACCGCAGTCCTGTGCCGAGCAACGGTGTCACGTAGTATTTAAAAGCGTCTGTCAGGTGGTTGCCTGCCGCATTAATGAATTCATCCGGCATATGTCTGGTCTTGTTGGCTACATCCTCCAGCGGAGTTAGTTTATAATCAATAAGATGTGGTCCATCGTCACAGTACTTTTGCGAAATTAAAGAGGCAGCTGTTAAAAACCCCGCATGCCTGCCCATTAAAACCCCGATATGCACACCCGCCAGCGCCCTGTTGTCAAGGTTAATACCCATAAAGGTCTGCGCCACAAACCTTGCCGCGGAACCATAGCCCGGTGTATGGTCATTTAAAATCAAATCATTATCAATTGTCTTCGGGATATGAATTGCTCTAAATTCATATTTTGACTGCTTAGCGTACTTATTAACAATCCGAAGTGTTTCAGCTGAGTCATTACCGCCAATATAAAAGAAATAACGGACATCATGCGCCTCTAAAACCTTAAAAATCTCCTTGCAGTATTGTTCATCGGGCTTTACCCTTGTTGATAAAAGAGCAGATGAGGGTGTTTTGGCCACTTGCTCCAGGTTATTGGTTGTTTCCTGGGTTAAATCAATAAAATTTTCATTAACAATGCCTTCCACACCATTAATCGCTCCGTAAACCCTTGACACCTGAGGAAATTTTCGGGACTCCAAGACCACACCAGCCAGTGACTGATTGATTACAGCTGTCGGTCCACCGCCCTGCGCGACCACAACTTTACCAGCCAAGTCCATCCGGTTCATCCTTTTTTTTTAATTTTATATACTAATAAAAGTATGCTTTTGCGATAAATAGTGTTATTGAAGTCGAGGCACATCACGTAAACAACCAGATAACAACATGGTAAGCGGCCAGGGCGATAACAAAGCGGTCTCCGTTTACCTAACCGAAGACCGCTTTTTCTTTTAAAAGCAAATAACCGCCTTCTGGCGGTAATGTGCTCATTAAAATGGTGCCGAATCCAGAAGGCTCTCATCACGAATCCCTTTTTGGCACTTATCTCGGCAAAAGCGGAGTGATGTCTCCACAGCATTGCGCTCGATGTCTCATGCTCGTCAAACGCGCCGAGTTTTTCCATCGCCATGCCGCGAAGCTGTTCATAAAGCGGCAGCAACTTTGCCCGGACACCGAAAAATATCGTACTCGCCATGTTTCTTCCTCTAATTTATCGGGTTGTGAGCGTCATAATTTTTCTAACGTTACATGAAGATTTGTATGATGTATAATCAAAGTGGTTAGCTTAAGGAGTGATTTTTTTGACCTTTATGGAATTATTGAAAACAGTTGTATTTGATGACGTTTGGACAGAGCTTGAAAAAGAATATAGTATGATTGATGAAGCATTTGAAGCGTACTTTAAGGTTTTCAATCAACTAAAGTCATTAATGCCTGAGCCAAATCACTACGGAATGCGCTTGGCTGTAGCAAGGATTGAAGACGGGTTAGAACCCGGTACTTATACCTATGATGTATTCGGAATTAAGCCTGGCGATAATGAACATTATGCATTGGAGCTATTACCGTGGAGCGAATTGCTATCCTTCGAGGTTATAGAAAAATGCGTTGAAGCATATAGTGCGGCGGTTGTTGTGGCACATTCCCTGTACGAGCTTACTTTTTTGGGTTATGATGCTGCTGATGTCGAGGCAAATATTAAAAATGAAATTAATATATTGAAGGAACGCAGCAAGGAAATAGAAAATGGCACAGCGGAATTTGTTTCTTGGGATGAGGTTTGTAAAGATATTGGATACGTAGATGAACGCACAGAGGAAGAAAAAGAACTGCAAAATAAACAATTCGAACGGATAAACGCTGAAAATAAAAAGGTTTATGAGATGCTATTATCATAGATAGGCAATAGAACAAATGAGTCATAATACCTTAAAAAAGTATTACGTTGTATTGACACAGTTGCTCCTAAGCAGTTTGCTATTTTATCTTCTTAAGTTACATTTAATGGTATCAAGTTTCTACATTGGGAATATTATTTTCTTCACACCATTCAACAGCTAATTTTTTAAATGCTTCATCCCTGAATTTGTACCAGGAATCTTCAATGTCGTATCTGCGGATTGCGTCTTTAAACCTTCGGAACGCGCCGCGCCCTTGAATAGCAGAATAAAGCGCATTACTGATTCTGTCATTACTCACAGAACCGCAGAAAGCTTCTATGATGCTGTATTCATGTATATCCCACTTGTCCGGCAACTCAATATATTTGCCATTGCCCCAGTTCATTACTACATCCAAGGCTTGATCAACAGAGTCCCTCTGCCAGTCGGGGTACTCTGAAAAATCATCATCTTCTTCTGATTCTTCGGCAATTCCGAGTTCTTCAGAACTGACAGTAATTATTTCACCGGTCTCAGTATTAAGGTATTTATGGCATTCATCCATCTGCATTTCCATCTCGTCAATTATATCCTGTAATTTCACCGGTTTCACTCTCTTCACCTGCCTAGAATTATATAGTCGGGGAAATTGCACAATAATAATCCGTAGTTTCCTCATTTAAATAGTCTGCCGCTTGTAAAGTACTTTTCCCACCAAATATCATCTCTGATTTTAGTCATGGCCTGACATAATGGGTAGCGTACATTTCCTCGGCATGAGGATTGCCATACTTTGAAAAACGCAGCCTTTGCTTCCGCCCTTTTCCCCAGGACACATAAGTGGTAAAAGAAGGTTTTAGTCCTGCAGACCTGGCATATTCTTGAAGTTCTAGCAAAATCCCATTCATTTTGGTCAAGTTCCCGGCAGCAACCAACTCCAGATACGGAATACGCTTAAAACGCCAATCTTCCACTTGTTGCGGTTTTAACCGTCCCATTTTTACTAAGAGATCAACCGGGCTTGCATATCCTTTTTCCTCAATTAGTTGACTTGCACATTCCCACACTTTTTTACGGATATCTTGTCGGCTCATAGTACCTCTCTACCTGTATAATCAGCTATAAACCGGTCAATGTCCAAGTTTTTTATCTTTTTTGCACAGCAAAACTTATATTTAGTACCGCTACCGCAGGGACACAAATCGTAAGGATTGGCTGGGGCTAACTTTTCTTTGAGCACTTGTTTTAAGTCGGACAAATCTTCCGTCAACTCGAATCCCATAATATAATGCACTCCAAACCGATCACAAATTTGGGCAATCTTCCGGCCCTTTTCTTCCGAATTTACCTTTACCACAATAGGGCATTGTTTGGTGCCCAAAGAAAGCATAGCGCTTCCCTTTCTTTGTGAAAAAATACTATCCTGTTTCATTGTGTCAACATCTTCCTTCTTCCCAGTCTCAGTCATCCTATTGCCTGGAAGATACTTGTCCAGGGTACGGTCATGGGCGGGAATCTCCATTCTCCGGTTCCCCATATACATCTCAGCAATCGGCCAAAAAGATTCCGGACAATCAGGGTATATCTGCAGGTCTATAAAAGAAAGAAAGTTTTCCGGTATATGGTCTGCTTGTTGTTCCCCCAATCCATCCAATTCTGCCAGTTCCTCGCCGTAGGGAATAAAAGGAATAGCGCCTTTGGAACATTGATGAATCTCGAACAGACACTGTAATCCGGCAGTCAACATGTCCCTCATCTGCAAAGACTCCATTTTTTGATAGAGGCGGGCATAAACCAGCATCATACGAAAATGATACGCGGCGCTTTCGTCTTCACCGATTTCGACTAATATATTGCCCAGCGAAAAGTGAGATTCTATTTGTGCAGGATCTAAACGAAGAGAATGTTCGAAAGCAACTACCGCCAGCTCAGGCCGACTACCTTTATAGTACAGGTTGCCGAGGCGGTTCCAGAGATAGGCGTCATATCCCCCCTCCTCCTGCAATTTGTCCAAAAAACGCTCTTCACCATCACTGATCCACCGGGGTCTGCTCCCGTCAAACAGTCTGGATTCCCCTGTCGCATACTTACTCCCGTCTAATTTCCCGCCCATCATAAGTTCTGCCATAATCCCCAAAAACAACATGGGGGACGCATTTTCCCACTTCCCCGCTCCGTTGCAGTGCTTGCAGCGAAAATAAGCAGTAGACTGAATATAATCCATTAAATCCTTTTCGGTTTGTTTTTTTGATTTTTGCCGCTGTTCGTCGTGTTCCAGCCATCGACGGGAATTGAACATAACAAGCCCAAGATCATACTTTGCTTTGCGACCGCAGTGTCCGCAAATCAGATTATGTTTGTTCGGTCCGTACATCGAAAAAATTCGTTTTTTTCTGGCCGCGACTTTTTTCGCATATTTACCCGGCAACATGTCATAAGTCGGCATGTCCTTGATAGTTGTAAGACCTTGCCCAGTAACAGCACTAATTAGCCGGGGATTAATTTCAGCGTTCGGCTTTGGCATCAGATTATCTCCCAATTACTTAGTTTCTATCATTAAAATAACAGTATCTTTGTCTAATTCGCCGGAGTTATGGAATCCCCTCCAAAACTTAACTTAACCTCCCTTCTTTTTGACGCTTACAAAACAAGTACGCGCAGAACCAAGGGTAATAATAATACCCAAGTCTGCCCGTATTAATTCGTCACAAAAACACCGTCACTGCAAAGCCGCCTTTGAAGTAATAGGTGTTCGTGTAATACTTCATTGGTGGAGGCGGACCGTACCGGATTAAATCCACAGCGGACAAACATGCTCTAAAAAGGCTTCTC
>MVQK01000164.1 GCA_002067515.1 Pelotomaculum sp. PtaB.Bin013
GTATAACGAACTGGAAGCGAGCGTTTTTGCCATTGACTGAGCGGAGGGATGAAAAGGATGAAGTATAGTGATCTTATTCATTTTGAACCTATTGAATCAGTAGTACAGTTGCGGGAATCAAACTCAAAGGAATATGCCTTCCAGTTATTAGATACTTATGTCATTTCAGAACGTATGGCGGAGTCCATCGATGAAATCATTATCGAACAGCTTCAATACGACCACCATGCTGATAATAAGGGGCTTTTGGTAGTCGGCAACTACGGAACCGGAAAATCTCACCTGATGAGTGTTATAGCCACCATTGCCGAGCAAGAGGGAGTCAGTGAACGTATAACCGATAAACGGGTAGCGTCCAAAGCAAAGGAAATCGAAGGCAAATTTCAGGTGATCCGTACCGAGATTGGCGCTTCCATCATGTCCTTGCGGGATATCCTTTGCGGCTACATCGAGGACCACCTGGCTGAAATCGGTGTGGATTATCAATTCCCCCCGGCCAATCAGGTGCGTAACAATAAAGACGCCTTTATTGGAATGATGGCGGCCTTCCATGAAGTATATCCCGGCCATGGTTTACTGCTGGTGGTGGACGAACTGTTGGATTATTTACGGGCACGCAAAGAGCAGGAGATTATCCTGGATTTAGGCTTTTTGCGCGAGGTGGGCGAAATCTGCCGCACCACACGCTTCCGCTTCATTGCCGGTATACAGGAAATGTTATTTGACAACCCCAAATTTCAATTTGTAGCCGGGCAGTTGCGCCGGGTCCGGGAACGTTTCGAGCAAGTGCAAATCATACGGGAAGATATCGCCTATGTGGTATCCCAACGACTGTTAAAGAAAGATGATCGCCAAAAGGCTCTTATTCGTGAGCACCTGCAAAAGTTTTCCGCCCTTTATGAAAAATTGAATGAGCGCCTGGAAGAATATGTTTCTCTATTTCCCATCCACCCGGCTTATTTGTCTACCTTTGAAAAGGTTATGGTGGCGGAAAAACGTGTAATTCTTAAAACCATCAGTTATGAAATGAAAAAACTCCTGAACCGGGAAGTTCCCGGTGATCAACCTGGTTTAATATCCTATGACAGCTACTGGCCATATATTGAAAATGATCCCTCACTGAAAAGCAACCCCGATATCAGAGAAGTTATGAGCAAATCCAAAATATTACAGGACCGCATTCAAAATGCCTTTACCCGTCCGGTTTATAAACCAATGGCTTTGCGCATTGTCCGGGCACTGTCCGTGCACCGGTTAACCACCGGGGATATTAACGCCAGGCTGGGTGTTACCTCAGAAGAACTGCGGGATAACCTCTTTCTTTATGTGGCGTTGCCGGAGGAAGATTCAACATTTTTGCGCACCACCATTGAAACAGTGTTAAAAGAGATTTTAAAAACCGTAAGCTGGCAGTTTATTTCCTTTAATGAAGCCAATGGCCAGTATTATTTGGATTTAGGCAAAGTAGAGGCCATTGACGATTTGATTGAGCAAAAGGCCGGGGGGCTAACAACAGAGCAATTGGATCGCTACTATTTTGAAGCGCTTGCCCTGGTGACCGACAGCGCCAAAAATACCTACGTTACCAACTACCGCATCTGGCAGCATGAACTGCCCTGGTGGGAATGTAAGGTAACACGCCAGGGATACCTGTTCTTCGGCGCGCCCAATGAGCGTTCCACCGCCCAGCCGCCCCGGGATTTTTATATCTATATGCTGCAGCCTTTTGATCCGCCGAAGTTTAAAGACGAGGAGCGGGCAGACGAAGTATTCTTTAAGTTAAAGCACAAAGACGAGATGTTCCTGCGGGCTCTTTCCCTCTATGCCGGCGCCAAGGAATTGAGCGCCGTCGCCGCTTCAGGAACCAAGCATTTATATGAAGGGCGCGCCGGGGATAATTTAAAGCTGCTGACCAAGTGGCTGCGGGAAAACCTTTTGAGTGCTTTTGAAGTCACTTATAAAGGCATCACCAAAAAGGTGGTTGACTGGGTTAAAACTATGCCGCCCCAAGCCAGTGTAAGGGAAATTATTGATGCTGTGGCCGCCGCCTGCTTGTCATCCTGCTTTGAAGAAAAATACCCGGATTACCCCCATTTCAGCAAGTTGAATATGCCTTTAACCAGGGAAAATCTGCCCGGGTATGTGCAGGATGCTTTAAAAAGTATTGCCGGAGCTAAAACCAAGAGCGGGACGGCCATTCTGGACGGACTGGTGCTGCTGGAAAATGAAAAGTTGGCTCCCCGCCGGTCCGGCTATGCCAGATGGATTTTAGATAAACTGGCGGAAAAGGCGCATGGTCAGGTAGTAAACCAGTCGGAGTTCATAGAAACGGTCTACAGTTGTCAGGGAACAGAGGATATAAAGTTAACCACCGCCTTTAAATTGGAACCGGAACTGCTGGTGGTGTTGCTGGCAGCGCTGGTCTACAGCGGCGATATTGTGGTGACAGTATCAGGGATCACCTATGATGCCATGAAGATGGAGCAGTTAATCAAGCTGCCCTTAAGGGAACTTAAGGATTTCAGCCATATTAAAAAGCCCAGCGGGCTGCCGGTGCCCGCTTTACAGGCACTCTTTGACCTGTTTGGTATTTCCGACGCGCTGTTGCAACAAAATGCCCTGGCGAAGGGTATTGAAGAGTTGCATAAGTATGCCAACAACCGGTTAATCAATACTGTAAACATTTTGCAGGTGGTTCGCACAGGCATTCCCTGCTGGGACGGCGTTATTTTATCCGCCGCCGAACAGCGGCAGTATAAAGAGAAGCTGGAAGATCTAAAAGCCTTCCTTGAGGCAGTGCTGGTTTACAACACTCCTGCCAAATTACACAACTTTAAGTTTACCGTAGAACAAGTGACCGAAAAGCGAGAAGCGCTTAACTTAGTTAAACAGTTGGCAGAGTTGCAGCAGCGGGTGACACAAATCTCCAGTCAGGCCAACTATCTAGTTGCCGCCCAGCAGCATTTACCCCTGGACCACCAGTGGCAGGAGGATGTGGAAGTAGCCCTTGGCGACTTGCTTCATGCCCTGAAAGGGGGGAAATCCTGCGAGGCGGAACTGAAGCAAATCCGGGTATTGAAGGAACAGTACCAGGAATTTTATTTGGTCATGCACAACAGAGCCAGGCTGAATGCCACTGAGGAGAATCAAAAAAATATTTTGCTGAATGATCCGGGGGTATCCGCTTTAAAACAACTGGCTACAATTGATTTACTGCCGGAAAACCAGTTAAGCCGGTTGTTAAACCGGGTTAATTCCCTGAAAACCTGCTGGAGCTTGACTAGAAAAGACCTGGAATATCATTCCATCTGCCCGCATTGCAAGTTCCGTCCCAAAGACGAGCAGCCCGGCGCGGTGAAAAACCTGAACGGCCTGGCGGACAAGCTGCAAGGACTTCTGGACGATTGGACCGGGATGCTGCTGGATTACTTCAACGACCCGGAAGTAAAGGAAAATATCACTTTATTGAAACCGGAGCAGCAAGAGTTAGTCAACGCGCTGCAGGTGCAAAAGGAATTAACACTGCCTATTGATATTAAACTGGTTCAAGCCATTAAGGAACTTTTACAGGGTATTGAGCGGATAGAAATTACCATGGACGATTTAACGGAGATGGCGGGCAACGGCAGTCCCCTGACCGTCGAAGAGGTAAGGCAGCGTTTAGAGAAGTTATTGAAGGATCGCATAGGCTCCCAAGCTGCCAACCGTGTACGCATTATGCTCGGTCATAAGTAATGGAGGGGAGAAGAACTTGGTTTTCAAGGATACGAAACAAATAACGATGTTAGATCATGAGCAAGACACCGAAGATCAACCGGTAACCTGCCTGGGGATGACCTTTGCCGATGACGAGGCCCGCCGGGCGTATTTTACGGAGGAACTGCGCAGAAGACTGCCTGAATTAAGACAAATGGAAGGGTTTCCGATTGGTGAGGATGAAGACATCCTCGCCCTTTCGGACCCGCCTTATTATACTGCTTGCCCGAATCCGTTCATACCGGATTTTATTAAATATTGGAAAGAGGAAAAGAGAAAGTTATATGGTGAAGACCAAGAGGAGTATCACAGGGAACCTTTTGCCGCGGATGTATCGGAAGGGAAGAATGACCCGATTTATAACGCGCATAGTTACCATACCAAGGTGCCTCATAAGGCGATTATGCGGTACATCCTGCATTACACAGAGCCGGGAGACGTGGTCTTTGACGGGTTTTGCGGAACGGGGATGACGGGGGTAGCGGCCCAACTGTGTGGAGACCAAAGCGTAATTGCTTCACTTGGCTATAAGTTGACCGAAGATGGGTACATCCTGGATGAAAACAAGCAGACGGTCTCTCGGTTTGGATGCCGGCACCCTGTTCTGAACGACCTTTCGCCCGCCGCAACTTTGATCGCCGCAGGCTATAACCTGACAGCCGATGCAAAAGGGTTCGCCCGGCATGCCAAGATGCTTTTGGACAAGTTCAACAGTGAATACGGGTGGATGTATGAAACGCGGGACCCCAAAACTGGCGCAGTTTGTCCGGTTGACTTCACAGTTTGGACCGAAGTATTCAACTGTCCTCATTGCTCCGGGGAATTGGAATTCTGGAGTCTGGCCTATGACGAGGCGTCAGGGAAGTTTGAAGACCGACTCACCTGTCCTCACTGTTCGGCGGATATTTCTAAACGTGACCTCGTTAGACTCACAACCACTTACTACGACAATACGGTCGGGTCAATCCGGACGCGGCAGGTCTTGCGTCCGGTCGATATCCGATACCAGCACATGGGAGTCAAGAAGAGCAAAAAACCTGATCAAGATGATAATGCCGTCCTGGAGAGAGTTGAAAAACTGATGGAGGATATCTATTACCCCACTGAATTGATGATGTTTGTTCCGGAGGGGGAAGAATGGGGCGATGACTTTCGACCAACAATCAGCCGTGTTCACGATTTTCATTTGCCGCGCCAGCTCGTCGCCTTCTCTCTGCTATGGCAAATGACGGATGACCTCCCCAGTGAGGAAATGAAGCGGCTCTGGCGGTTTACATTACAGAGCGTCCTTGTGAGCTTCACCCGCCGAAATAGGTTTTTAAAGAATGCCTATTCTCAGGTTAATCGTGCACTGAGCGGTACGTTGTATATGGGCTCAACAGTCAGCGAGCCAAGCCCCACCTATGTATTGACCGGCAAGATTAAAAGATTTGGCAACGCTATTCCAAAGGGCGGCTCTCCGGCAGTCATAACCACGCAATCTCTCGCCTCAGTGTTGATTCCGGATAACTGCGTCGATTACGTGTTCATCGATCCGCCCTTCGGCGACAACTTACCCTATGCCGAGTTGAATTTCCTGTGGGAGGCGTGGCTTCGGGTATTCACCAATGCTGGTCAGGATGCGATTGTCAGTAGGAAGTGGAAAAAAGACTTGGCCGTTTACACGAACATGATGACGTCCTGT
>MVQK01000165.1 GCA_002067515.1 Pelotomaculum sp. PtaB.Bin013
TACTTATTGGATATGGAAAATGACGGTGAGCGAATTCCCGAGCCAACGGTCATAAACAATTTAAACTTGGAGCCAAACCAAATGGCAGTGCCTGTTGAGGTTTGGATGCCTGCTTACCGTGAAGATATTGACAATAAAGCAGTAAAGAAAACCGTAATACTACCTAAATGGCTAAACGACATGGCTGAAAATGAAAAAATTAATTTATCTCATCTTCTTCAATCCGCGTTAAAAAATCATTTCGGTATTAGTGATTATAAAAAGCAGCCCTAAACGGACTGCTTTTTGCTACAAAATCATGGACTAATGTTGTTCTCCATTAACGGCTCAATAAGTCTTGAGCGATTTTTTCTATCTCATTTATCTTGTCCTCGTATATCTTTTTCCTTTCGCTGGCAAATTCCTCGTATGTTTTTCCGTCCGCTCTCTTTAGCTGGATCGGGTAAGTCCACTTTTCGCAGACCGGGCAACACCAGGAATTTTCAATCCACCAGTGCATTACCGTATTGCCACAATTCGAACAAGTCATAACTCTATCTTCCCTTGGAATAGCGAGACACTCGTCCCTGTTCTTTAAACGCTCCGGATCTTCTTCCATCTCTTTGTTGAGGAGAGCGATACAGTCATCTTTCCACTTGATAATGTTTTGTTTGTCGGCTTCCGTTATAGTATCCCCGGTTTTGGGTATTTCAGGCAGGTTAAAATCAACCTGGGAATCAGCAGGCTTCTCTTGCGGTTTCTGTTGCTGCGCTTGCTGTATGGCCACGTCAATACCGTTTTTAAGGATCTCTTTCATTTGTTTCAAACCTAAAGCTTCATCTAAACTATCCGTCTGATAGGGGTTGGTATACCCCTTAAATGTTACAATACCGCGAGTAGACAACTGATCTAACACTTTATCTAATTCGTAACCCTTATTTATGCCTAAAATAGTCGCCCACATATATTCTTTTTTATATGCCAGACCTTCACCTGAGTTTTCGCCATTTATATAGCTATTGTCAAAAAACCACACCTTCCTTAAAACATTCTGGTTGGTGTGCGCAAATTCGTGCAGTAAAACTAATTCCTGCTCTGCCTGATAATCTGCCTGACTTGACGAACGGGTCATTTTCCAGAAATCCGGGTGGAGGTTGATTGTGTCATTGTCCAATAGTCCTACGGAGGCTGAAGCGCTATCCGCGCCAGTTATGCTGCTAAGAGGATCGTTCTCGGGACAATAATTCATAAATTTTTTATTTTCCAGGGCGTTAACCTCCCCAAGAAGCTGAGACGCGAACCTGTCAAACCCTTTATTAGGATACAAAGTATTAAGCGTGTTCAATTTTTCAGCTTTATTCTTAAGATCCGAAATAAGTTGACGTACGTAAGCAGACTCTTCACTTGTCAGCTCCTTGTAAATAGGATTCGCATTTTCGGCAGGGTCAGGATCGGGCAACTCAACAAAACCGTCAAAAGTTACCTTCGCTCCAGGTATGCCAACATCCGGCGCGACAGCAGCCGCATAACCGGCATTTAAAGAAAAAGCTAAAATAACGCTCATGAAAAAACTGCTTATTATTATAAATATAAGTGTAAGCTTCTTCATATCTTTACCTCCCCACCAGATTATCAATTTTGCCATTTTTAAAAATTAAGTGAACAGCAATAGCTCTACCATTAGTAAATTTTAGAACACCAATTGTTTCTACAATTCCCCCCCCTTTATCGACGCGAGCTTTGGATACAATTTGGCCTTCTCCATTAATAGTAATAAAACCACGAAATTCTGTAAGTTCTGTTATACCGGTATTGTTCTTGAAATCATCAGTTGTCATTTCAAGCGCTTTGCTGAAATCACCACTGATAAGACTTTGCAAAAAGATATATGATTTTTGAAAATACTCATCGACATTACTGCTGTTGTTCACCGGTGAAATAACTATAGCTGTCTGAGTCTGGTCATCCCATAAAACTTGCCCGCCAAAAGATTCACTAATAAAACGCAGTGGAACCATTGTCCGGTTGTTTATAAGTTTAGCAGGCACATCCAAAACAACAGGTGTGCCATTTTTATAAGCACCTCCGCCGATAACAAGCTTAATTTCTGTGCCGGGTTTCACCGCAGTCACGGTTTGGGTAACTTCATCCCAGTCGACACGGGCATCAAGCGCTTCAAAGATGACTCGCACCGGTACAAGGGTCCGGTCGTTTTCAATTACCGGCTGTACATCAAAGGTTAACTTTTTCCCGTTCACCACAACACTAATAAAATTATTTGTATTCGGCTGTTCTATATTTCCGTTGTTTATATTTTGGATATTGTTGTTCTGATAAGGTTCAAGATTTTCAGTTGTATCAGAAACGTTTTCCATGGACGTTATTTTAAGATTGCGAATTTCAATGACCTGGGGCACACCATCGTCGTACAGGCGGGCACCGAAACTAAAATGTCTCTTGCCACCTGGCTCAAAGGCCTGTGCCAAATTGCCTGTCAAGACACCACAATCCGGAGAATCATAAAATACTTTACCATCTTTAACTGTTATCACATGCCTGGCAAATTCCCGCTGGTTCAACCCCGAGAAAACCGCATCTGGATAGTCCTGATTATTGCCTCCCAGGTATAACACAAGTCCACTAGTGCCTGAATTTTCCCAACGGTAACATGCCTGTGCCCCAATTAAACCAGGGCCGTTAATAACACCCGTTGCACCTACACGGTTACCTGCGTCCGGCGCCCAGAACGCCGTAGGTCCTACGTACCCTTTGTTGGTATTTGCTCTCGCACGAATTTCAAATTCAACTTTCGTGTTGTTTACCGGAAATTCTTCGGTGGTCTGTATAAAGTCTTCAATGTAACTGTTGTGTCCCATGGCTTCGAAATAAAGAGTATTACCCCTGATACACCATTGTGTGTCTCCAGCCCGGGGAAGCGCGCCTCCCTGTTGAACCCCCTGCACGGTATATTCTTGCCATTGAGGTCCGGGTGATGGTGAGTCTTCCCTCTGAAAGCTATCCTGGAACAGGACTGTTTCAGCCATAACTGGATTAACATTGCCAGTTAAAATAATGAAAGCCGTTAAAACAATTCCCAGTAGTAATGTTCTTTTTCTAACAGCAACGCCCTTAAACATTTTTCCAACCTCCCCGCATTGTAATCAGAATGCAATGAAAAACTATCCTCCTTTGGAATATCTCATCATCTTGATAACATAACACTCAGATATATAAACGTAAATCACCCGATCAGGTGATTTGCGTAAACTTTCAGACACCATTGTTTATATAAACTTACAGCCAATTTTAGGCACTCATAGTAATATGCATTTTGCTAAAAATAATTGTTGAACGTAAATCTAAATAAAGGAGGTGTGGATATTGCATTACCACGACTGGTCAGACGTTTCACGCGGCGTTCATGTTAAATCGCTTACACCGGACGGTAGCGATGTTACAATTATCTACAACGGGCTTCTAAATAAAAGTGGGGCTAGTGAAGTTTATCTACACGCGGGTTTTGGTGATCCGATGCATTGGAGAATCGTTGACGATTACCGGATGCAGCGTACAGCGGAAGGCTGGAAGAAAACGCTTAACATGGAGGACAGGCAGCTTACTTTCTGCTTCCGCGATAGCGCAAATAACTGGGACAACAATAATGGCTATAACTGGTCCTATAATATCGGTTAAAAAGAAACCGGGGTTAACCCGGTTTCTTTTGTCTCTATGGTGGAAATTAAACTATGCCATTAAATACTCTGTTATTGCACAATATTTTAATTACGCCAAATCTACTACAGTTACACCAAACCCTCCCTCGCCCTGTTCGCCCAGACGGAATGATTTCACCCGGCGGTGCCCGCTTAGATGCTTATGGACAGCCATTCGTAACGCACCGGTACCCTTACCGTGAATCAGTCGTACTTTGGCAAGCCCGGCTAAAAAAGCGTCGTCCAAGTACTTTTCCACCTCAAGCAGGGCGTCTTCAGCATAGAGTCCTCGCAAATCAAGTTCAAATGAAATCTCCTGCGCTTTATTCAGCGCCACTTTAGCCGTTTCGCTCTGCCCGCCTGGCCTGGTTTTTTCAACCCGGCGCAATTCTTTTAATGGGACGTTTATTTTAATAATACCGACTTGCACCTGGACTTCGCCTTCAGGACCAGACGGCGCCAAAACAACGCCGTGCTGGTTGAACTTTGGTAAATATACTTCTTCCCCGCTGCGTAAAATACCTGGAACTTTGCCGGCGATAGCTTTTTCGGGAACAGCTTTGTTAACTTTTTTTTGTAGTGTCGTTAACTTTTCCCTGGCCTCTTGTATAGCGTTTTCTCTAACTTGAGCCGCTTCTTTAGCCAGTTTTACCCTAAGTTCTTTTATTGTTGACTCAGCTTCCAATCTGGCTGTCTTAACCAGCACTCTTGCTTCATCACCCGCTTTAGCCAGAATGGACTCCCGTTTCTGGGCAAGCTCAAATTCCATTTTCTCATATTTTTCTTTCAACAGCCGGGCATCTTCAGCCAATTCAACAGCCTCAGCGCGATTGGCATCAGCTTCCTGTTGTGCCTTCTCTAAATTATGCATTAATTCTTCAACATTTATTTGTTCTACAGTTAAGAATTCCCTCGCCCGCAACACCAATTCCTCCGGCAACCCCAGCTTTGATGCGGTTTCAAAAGCGTTGCTGCGGCCCGGCCGCCCTATTAAAAGACGGTAAGTGGGCCTTAAAGTGACAGCGTCAAATTCTACGCTGGCATTTTCCACCCGCTCTCTGGTATAGGCAAAATTCTTTAACTCGCTATAGTGGGTGGTTGCAATGGTTTTAGCTCCAACAGAGTGCAATTTCTCTAAAATTGACTGGGCCAGAGCCGCCCCTTCCGTCGGATCCGTTCCGGCCCCTAATTCATCAAGAAGGACCAGACTTTCACGGCCGGCCTTACCGATGATCTCGACAATGTTAACCATGTGAGAGGAGAATGTGCTAAGAGACTGCTCTATGCTTTGCTCGTCACCGATATCCGTGAAGACCTGCCGGAACATCCCGATTTTTGAACCTTCCTCAGCGGGCAGGTGCAGTCCTGATTGAGCCATTAATACCATAATACCGGCGGTTTTTAAAGCGACAGTCTTACCGCCAGTGTTGGGTCCGGTCACAACCAGCGTATCAAATTCTTCACCGAGCCGCAGGTTTACCGGCACTGCCGCCTTTTGCAAAAGTGGATGCCTGCCTTGCCGGATATTCATGCACGCCTTGCCTTCAAAAACCGGAGCCCAGGCGTTCAACTTCTCACTATACCTCGCTTTGGCCATAATAAAATCAAGCTTCCCTAAGGCGTCCAGGGAAATGAGCATGTCGTCGGCGTTTCCGGCCACTTCCGCCGACAG
>MVQK01000166.1 GCA_002067515.1 Pelotomaculum sp. PtaB.Bin013
GTTCATAATCCCGATAGCGATTCCCACATGTGGAAACAACTATCGGTTTATCCGGATATTTGCCGGCGATCTCCCTGATTACGCCGGTTACGTCCAAAAAGTCCTCTTCTTTATCCAAGAATGATCCGGTCATGCAGATAACTGAATCCACCTGCGGGTCTTCCATGAAGGCTTCCAGGATGCGGCGATAGGAATACTGGTAGCCGTTAAACATGCTGGCCGGCCACATATCCATGGGGTTGCCGCAACGCGCCCATGGCGGAAACAATTCATTCAATTGTTCAAAAGTGGTTTTGCTCAGCGCGGCTATTTCCAAGCCGTAACGGATGCAGGCATCCACAGCCATCACACCGGCGCCGCCGGATATCGAAACTATTCCGATCCGGTTTCCCTTAATACCGTTAAACGTGCAGAATGCCTTATTAAGGTCAATCATTTCTTCTACGTCCGCCGCTCTGAATAAGCCACACTGTTTGAAAGCAGTGTCAAATACTTTGTCTTCACCGGCAAGTGAGCCTGTGTGTGAACTCGCGGCGATTGAACCGGCGGCACTGGTTCCGGTTTTATAAATAACCACCGGCGTTAGCGGCACAGCGTCTTTAGCCGCCTCCATGAACTTAGTGCCGTTTTTCAAGCTCTCCATGTGTATATTTATTACTTTGAGACGGGGATCCCGCGCAAGATGTCCTAACACATCGGAGACGTCAATATCAGTTGTGTTGCCTGTATCAACTAAGATTCCAATGCCGGTGCATAACTGTGAAGCGCCTAAATAAAATGTGCCCGTTTGACAAGTAATACCTATCGGTTTAACGGGGTTGATAAAATTAATAAATGAGGTACAAAAATTATGGTAATTGTTAACAATACCCAGTGTATTCGGTCCGAGCACCCTGATGCTGTTTTGGGCCGCCATGTCAAGAAGTTCCTCCTGCATCAGCCTGCCCCGCTCATCTCCGTCGAAAAAGCCCTGGGCTGTGATAATTACAATTTTTACCCCCCTGGCGGCGCACTGGCCAAAAAGCTCCGGCACCGCGTCACGCGGCGCGCAAATAACCGCCAGATCAGGGATTTCCGGCACGTCCAGGAGGGAAGTGTAAGCCTGGTACCCTAATATTGATCCTCCCTGCCGGTTAACCGGGTAAATCCTCCCCCAGTAGCCCCTTTTGAGCAATACCTCCAGCGGGTTAATACTTCCTATGCCGGTGCGTTTGGTAACTCCAACAAAAGCGACAGATTCCGGCGCGGTTAATTTTTTGTAATCACTATCAGGCAGCATCTATGAATACCTCCTTAATCGCGGATCTTTTTCCCCTACAACAAGTATTATACTGCAAATTTAGTGCCAATACTTAGAATTGTTATACTTTTCAGTAATCAATTATTTTTTTCCTTGAAATCAGTTGATTAATACCTTTCATCAATCTCAAAAATATGATTTCACTTCACAACATAAATCTTCCGGTAAAACCAGACTTATCGGTTCTTGCATAACTGTCTGAAAGAAATTTTGATCAGGCGCATAGTCCCTAATATTTAAGAATGTCCTGGGTACTATTCTGAAGTGAGCAGGGAAAAACTTTTGACCTTCAGGTCCTAAAAATAATGACGCATTAAAACCGCAGGGCAAGTATTCAGCAAATTACTTCAGACAATTTTAGTATAGCATCCAACAACCTTCGTGAGGTATCAAGAACTCCTTTTGCTTTTATCAGGGTAACCTCCTGTAAAAACACATCGGCTGCCTCGTGAAACTTTTTGTGCAATTCTTGAATGACCACATATTCTTTAATGTTCTTATATTTCTCGTATTCATTTTCATACCACCGGCCAAAAGCGCACTCCCGGTAACTTGCTGCTTTTAAACCTTTCCCGGAGCTATCTATCAGACTCTTCACAAAGTTCGTATGGTCGATAAGCCTGGCGGCGAGGATGCTTAAGATGTGATTTTCTTTGGGTTTTTTCAAATAAGGTATTATCACTTGATTCACCCGGCTCGTTATTCCCGCGAAGACGTCGGCAAAATTGGCTGCTGCCGCTAAATCACTGGATACACCTACCAATCCTTCTGTGGTCACGGCCTGCTGCTGAGCGGCCCTGGCAATATTCTCTACCGCGTCAGCGGATTGCTCAACCTGTTTTACATTTGTACTCATAATTTCGGCAACTTTCACCGTATCATTCATATACTGTTCAAAAATATGCTTGACATTGGATACTGCGTTACCGGTATCCATGGCTTTTTCATCCATCTGAACAGATATGTTTTTAACTTCCTTTACCGCTGTTTTTGTTTGATCCGCCAGCTTTCGCACTTCTTCCGCCACCACTGAAAATCCTCTGCCGTATTCACCGGCGCGGGCTGCTTCAATTGCCGCATTTAGTGACAATAGATTTGTTTTATCAGCTATCTCTGAAACACTCTGACTGATGCTGTCAATGCTTTTTATTTGTTCCACAAGTTCTGTCGCGTTGCCAACCATGTTATTTAATACGGAACTCGCGTCTTTAGCAAATCATTAAGGTTGCGTAGCCTGTTATAATTTTCCGATTCACCTGCCTTTACCTGTTGCATTCCGGCACTGATTTGCTGGGTGGTAGCCGACGTTTCTTCGGCAGTAGCCGACGTTTCCTGGCACGCTGCCGCCAAATCGGTGGCACTCCCGGAAATTTCCTTCACTTTTATTGAAACACACAGCGCCATAAACTCGTTAAAAACAAGCGAATAATTAACTATGGCTGAGGTGAAGTCCACCCTACCCTGAGTATCGTCCGGTATGGCTGTGTTCTTCTTAGCGGGAGCAAACAAATTTAGCATATACAACAACTCCTTTTTTAACTAAACGAACAAAAGACTCCTCCCTACATCAAATCTTCCAAATACGCCGGCATTAACCAGACTTTATTATCCCAATGTGACCCTGGCGTCCAAAGCCACGAACCCGTCAGCATATGCCAATAAAGGATTTATATCTATCTCCGATATTGATGGATTTCCCATTACCAACTGCGCAAAACTTGCCAGGTAATCGGTTAATTGATCAAAGTTTACAGCAGTGGTGCCCCTGGCGCCGGCCAGTATTTTACCTACCTTTGTTTCATTAATCATATTCAAGAATTCTTCCTTGCTCAAAGGAGGTATTCTTAACGAAATATCATTCAGAATCTCGGTAAAGACGCCTCCCGTGCCAAAAACCAGCACCGGGCCGAATTGGGGATCCCTCTTGCATCCGATTAACAGTTCTGTACCCTTGGGCAGATACTTCTGAATAAGCACTCCATCAATTTTTGCGCCAGCTTGTCTGCGATGTATCTCCCTGTGCATTTCTGTAAAAGCCTCTTCAAGAGTTGTTGGGGATTCCCGATATTCAGCCGCACTCCCCCGACATCCGACTTATGGATGATATCCGGGCTAATTACCTTTATAGTAACCGGATACCCTATTTTTTCGGCAAGCGAAACAGCTTCCACAATGTCTTTAGCCTTTTCCCAACGGACTACAGGGATGCCGTAAGATTCCAAGAGTCTGAAAGCTTCAGTTTGCTCCAAGTTTCCCGCAGCTTTGCCGGCAAGAATTTTCCCGGCGGGAGTTTGCCTGGGTTTAACAGCCTAAATAGAAAGTGCCCGTTTGACAAGTAATTCCTATCGGTTTAACTGGGTTTATAAAATTTATAAAAGAGGTGCAAAAATTATTAAAATTGTTGACAATTCCAAGGGTGTTTGGCCCGAGCACCCTGATGCTGTTTTTTGCTGCCACGTCAAGCAGCTCCTCCTGCATCAACCTGCCCCGCTCATCTCCGTCGAAAAAGCCCTGGGCTGTGATAATGACAATTTTAACCCCTTTGGCGGCACACTGCCCGAAAAGCTCCGGCACTGCGTCACGCGGCGCGCAAATAACCGCCAGATCGGGTATTTCCGGCACGTCCAGGAGGGAAGTGTAAGCTTGGCGCCCCAATATTAATCCTCCCTGTCGGTTGACCGGGTAAATCCTCCCCCGGCAGCTCCATTTGAGCAATACTTCCAGCGGGTTAATACTTCCTGTGCCGGTGCGTCTGGTAACTCCAACCAAAGCGATGGATTCCGGCGCGGTTAATTTTTTGTAATCAATGTCAGGCAACATTTGAGACGACCCTCCTTAAATCATAGATCATTTTCTCCTTTAATAAGCATACTGCAAATTTAGTGCCAATATTGAATAGTTATACTTTTCAGTAAACGGTAGCTATATTCCTTGAAAGATGAATGGAAATAAATATCAAGGCCAAACATAGGTAATGATATTTATAATAAATAATGGTGCAAAGTTACACCGAACGGTGTTATTTTGCACCATTATTTATTACCGCCTGCCAATCGTTTCATATAACTACCGCCTAATACCGTACTTGGCTGCTTTGCGAACAATATTGGAGTGGTCGAGTCCCAATACCTCGGCGACTTTACGGGCAGACGGGCAGCATTCGAACGCCATCGCAATCAATTGTTTTTCCAGGATCTCTTTCGCATCTTTAAGCGGTATTAGTTCATTGACACTAACCGGTGATTTATATTTGGCTCTATTCTTCGTTAACTCATTCTGAACCTGCGATGACGGTATCACTTCTTCATCGGACATGACCAGCAACCTCTCCAACACGTTTTGCAACTCCCGGACATTACCCGGCCAATGATACTCCTCTAAGATGGGTATTGCTTGCGGAGCAAGCCGTCTTTCCACACCGTACTTTTCATTGTATAGGTTAATAAAATGCTTTGTTAGCGGTAAAATATCTTCTTTGCGCTCTCTTAAAGGAGGGATTTCAATAGGCAAAACATTTAACCGGTAAAACAGATCTTCCCGAAAACTCCCCTCCTGAACCTGTTCCTCAATATTACGGTTAGTAGAAGCGATAATCCGCACATCCAGCTTAATAGACCTGGTAGCCCCGATACGGTAAACCTCCTGCTCCTGTAGAACACGCAACAATTTTACCTGTAAATTCAAGGGCAAATCGCTGATCTCGTCCAATAGCAAGGTGCCACGGTCTGCGATTTCAAACATGCCCGGCTTTCCTTTCGGATTGGCGCCGGTAAACGCTCCCGGTTCATAGCCAAACAGTTCGGACTCCAATAGACTTTCCGGGATGGCGCCGCAATTTATTTTAATAAAACTGCCCGTGCACAACCTTTGGCTGGCATTGTGAATCACCCGGGCAATAACTTCTTTTCCCACGCCGGATTCGCCTAATATCAGGACGGTTACATCAGTCCTGGCCGCTCGCACAACAAGATTAAGCGCCTTAACCATCCCTGGACTTTCCGCGATTATTTTATCTTTTCGCAAGCATTCGGCCATAAAATTAGTAACTTCCG
>MVQK01000167.1 GCA_002067515.1 Pelotomaculum sp. PtaB.Bin013
TCACGGGGATAAACGTTGTAGCCGCCGCACAATATCAGGTCTTTCTTGCGGTCGACAATATAGAAATAACCGTCCTCGTCTTTGTAGCCGAGGTCGCCGGTGCAGAAATAGCCGTCTTTGAAAGCCTCTTTGGAGGCCTCGGGCATTTCCCAGTAGCCCTTGAAAATTCCGTTCCCCTTGACCAGAATCTCTCCAACTTCACCTGCCGGCAGTTCATTGAAATTTTCATCCACAATCTTCATGGAATACCCCGGCGCCACCGGTCCGATTGAACCGATTTTGCTGTGCCCCCACCTGTTGTAGGTCACCGTGGCGCCAGTCTCTGTTGAGCCGTAATACTCACATAAACCTTTACCAAAGGTTTCCTCAATTTTATTAAACAGCTCCGGAGGCATGGCGTATCCGGCTGTTTGTTTGAGGCGCCAGGAACTGAGGTCATATTTTTCCGGCGAGTAGGAATTCATCATAAAAATATACATGGTCGGAACACCGGCAAAGTGAGTAACCTTGTAATTGGAAAGTAACTCCAACGCCTTCTCCGGGTTAAAGCGCGACATGCTGAGCACACTGGCTCCAACGTATAAAGGCCCTAACAGAGTTACGGTAATAAAAATGTGGCAGTAAGGTGTTGCCGTCATAAATATATCTTGTTCACTAATTTGCTCGGCCACGCCATTTATTGCGGCTTTAGTCACGAAGTTTTTGTGGGTGAGCATGACTCCCTTGGGCCGCCCGGTGGTGCCGGAAGTGTAAAGCATCGTCGCTGTGTCGTCTTCAGCGCAGTCCACGGTAGCCAGAACATCTGAATTTTCCGAAATGAATGATTGAAAATCAATTGTCCCTTCCACAGCTTCCCCCAGTGTCACGATCTTTTCCACTGACGGGATTTCGTTCAGGATGTTCAAAATGTTTTGTTGAACCTCTTTCGATGCGCCGACCACCACTTTAGCCCGGGAATTACTTAAGATATAAGATATCTCACCGGTTTTATACAGAATATTAAACGGCAATGCCACTGCGCCGATTTTCATGGCGCCGAAAAAAGCGATAAGCCATTCAGGGCCGTTCGGCAGATAAACACCCACTCTGTCGCCCTTCTGAACCCCCAATTTGATCAGGCCGTTGCCAAACCGGTTAATCAGTTGGTTATACTCCGACCAGGTAAATTCACGACCGTCGTCGCCGCAGATGACAGCTCTGCGGTTAGGGTATAATTCAGCGTTTCTTGTTATAAAGTCAACAATATTCACCTATTTTCCTCCTTTATATTATTTTTTTAAAAAGCCACAATAAACAGCCTCAACACCCTGCTAATGGACAGTTTTGATCATAAAACACCGGATTATTTCCAGCGCTAGTAACTTTTTTGATAAGGCCTCCTTCCTATAACAGTTTTTAATTTTTATATAATACAGAACATTGCAAAATACATGCCTCCAGATAAATGATAAATACACCATAAAGAAAACTAAAAACCCCTCAAATTTTCTGGAAATATGTCAGTTTAATTCATTAATGAATTAATTTAGCTAACATACTTTAGAAATCAATATTTGAGGGGTTTATTTAATAATAATATTAAGTTATTTTTAACTTATTTGAACCAGTTTTAACTTTTACTTACGTCTAAAAGAAATTAATATCGTAATAATAAACTAAAAATATTCACTAGATACTATAAGCACTCTTTATTTTCTTATTACATACATACTCAGCTCTGCCAGTAGATAATTTTCAAATATAAACTATATAATGTAGATTTAGGCGGACTTTGATCCTGAAACAGGGTTTGAAACAGGCTGAGGCTTAATAAAAGGCGCGCCCATCGGCAAGATAGACCGACCGAAAGCTGTATTCAGGATAACCGCGGCGCTGGTGTACACACCGAAGGTACCACCGGAAAATGCGAGCCAACCGGCGATAGGCGCCATCTCATGAGGCCAGACGCCCATGTCCATAAAGGAAATAATCCAAAGGGCCGGCGTCAAACTGATCACGACTCCAAACAAGCATTTCGGGGATTTAAGGTAAGCCGGAGCCCACAGGGTAACCGCGGCCGCAAGAGGCAGCCAGCCCCAACCGTCAACGTGCGCATCGATTTTCCAGCCGTTTACAGACGCGAAAAACTTAAAAATAAATTCCAGCCCGGTTACTAGCATAAAGAAAGCGGAAAAAAAGGTAAAAATATTGCCGGCTAAGATATTACCTTCTTTCAATTCCACAATGCCAACGATAATCTGTACGGCAAAACCGCCTAATAACCATATGCCCATTAATCCACTAGAGGCAGGGGTTATTTTTCCGGTCAGAAGAGCAAAGAAAGTAAAGCATGCCATTGCCAGCGCTACCAACCCTGCCGGGCTTGGTGTGGCCCAACTGTGACTTTTCTCCGACATAAACGATATCCTCCTTTGAAAAATAGTAGTCTTCGGTAAATCCGAAAAAGCAGATGATTCAAGATGTACGCCATGGGCATTTAGTGTTTCCGCCGATAGTTCGAATAGCAACTGACCATACCTGTTTACCGCTTTTTTCCTTAGGCCTCCTTTCAATTTTGCAATTTTCTATCAATACAGAACATTGCAAAATACATGCCTTCAGGTGTTATCGAGCAAAAGCTAAAACGGAAGAAAAAAATCCGCAAGTTCTTTGCGGAAAACGTCAGTTTAATTCATTACTGAATTAATTCGGCCAACACATTTAATCACCCAATATTTGATGGGTTCGTCAAACAGTAATATTAAGTTATTTTAAACTTATTTAAACCAGTATTAACTTTTTACCTATCAATATGAAAGGATCATTATGAAAGGATTATTACAGAATAATATTTTTAAATTATTTGCAACATGGTAGTTATATTTCAGAAAAAATCAGGCGAGACACGAGTGGAGTCGCTATCGGGACTTTTATTGGCACTAAAAAACAAGGAGGAAATTAGCAGTTTGAGCTGGTAAGTTTATATTTTTTGGCCATCCGGACAACCGTGCTTTGACTAACCCCGAGCACCTTGGCGGCCTTATATGTACTCTTATGCAATTTAAGCGCCCGGGTAACCAAAAGCCGTTCAAGTTCCTCGATGGCTAAGGTCAGGTTCATCTGGTCCAGTCGATACAAATTATTATTTTTTTCAATACGGTACTTCAGAGGCAGGTTTTCAACAGTTATCTGTTGGTTGTCGGTTGTTACAACGAGCCTTTCAATTAAGTTTATCAGCTCCCTGATATTCCCCGGCCAATCATACCTTGCCAGACAATCAACGACTTCGTCCGACAAGCTCTTTTTCAAATCATATTTCTTATTATATATATCAAGAAAATGGAATAGTAAGGGGGCAATATCTTCTTTGCGCTCCCGCAGTGATGGAATCCGGATGGGAATGACATTAATGCGGTAAAAAAGGTCCTCCCGGAAGGAATTCTCTTTGATCATAGGCTCCAAGTCCCTGTTAGTCGCAGCCAGCACCCGGACGTCAACTTTAATTGTTTTTACCCCGCCAACCCTGGTAACTTCTTGCCCTTGCAGGACACGCAAAAGCTTGACCTGCAATCCCAGCGGGAGTTCGCCAATTTCATCCAGGAAAATCGTGCCTTTATTTGCCAACTCAAAATAGCCCGGTTTCCCAGACCTGCTGGCTCCTGTAAAAGCGCCGGATTCATAGCCAAAAAACTCACTTTCCATTAATTCCTGGGGAATTGCGCCGCAATTCACTTTGATCATTGGATGTTTTCTTCTTTTCGGATTCAGGTTGTGGAGCAAGTTCGCGATTATTTCCTTGCCGACCCCGGATTCTCCTTGGATGAGAACAGGACTCTCTACGATAGAAACCCTTGTGGCAAGATCAATGATTTTTTCCATTTCCTTGCTTTTAAAGATCACACAATGATCCTTTGTATATTTTTCTCTCAAATTTTCCATCTCAAACAGGTACTGGGCATTTAATTCCTGGGTTTGTCTCAGTTCCTCCTGAAGTTGCCTCAACTCGGTAATATCCCTGAAGTTAACTACTACCCTAATTACTTCACCTTTACTATTAAAAACCGGATTACCGATAGCCATTATTTCTTTTCCGTTAGTAAATTTCTGCAGGATGGTAACCGGCTTACCAGTTTTTAACACTTTTAACGCCACATCCGGATCAAAATAGTGACCCCTTTTCTGCACATCGTAAAGATTGATACCCAGGACTTTTTCGATTTTTAAACCAGTTACGCGTTCAAAAGCTTTATTTAAACGTGTTACAACTCCATTCATATCAACTATGCTAATTCCGTCGTAAGAATCCTGGAAAATTGAACTTAGCTCCTTAAACTCATTATGAATCACTTGCAATACATTAACGCCCTGAATTTTTTCTTTTGTTAAAATCTCTCCGGCAACCTTGTTAGCTTTAACTACCCGGCACAACTTGTCAACTGCGAGGCTGCCAATATTCAGTCCCTCAGTCGTCGTGGTCAAACTATTTTCAACCATTTCACTATTCATTGTAACCTCTCCCGTTTATTAACCTTCAACTACTAAGTACAGGAGTGCGTATAAGTTATAAAATTATAGACTTTTTTGAATTTCTCAACTTTACTATATTATATAAATTATCAAACAATTAAAATTAAACGTTCGTTGCGCTATTTAACTTATTGCCTTCTGAGTTTACTTATTCAATCAGTCTTACTCAACCAACAACCCATTTAAAATCATATCCAGAAAAAGCTCGGCGACTTCGTCAGACGACAGTTTTCCATCAACGTCAAACCAACGGTACATCCAGTTAGTCATACCAAAAATAGCAAAAGTAACAATCTGAGGATCTAAATTTTTGAAATCTCCCTTTTGAATGCCCTCTTTAATGATATTGAAAAAAGTTTCTTCATATCTCTTCTGAGCTTCACGAATCTGCTTCTGACACTCTTCAGACAAGTGCTTGGTATCTTCAAGCATAATGGCTACCACCGCCTGATGCTCCATCGAATACCTGACATGGTATTTCATTGCCTGGCGCAACTTCTCTACAGGAGGGAGGTTTTCTTCTAACTGGATCTTTCTAAGTGACTCATAACCCTTTGAAACCGGCCGTTCAACAATACGGTACAGTATTTCTTCTTTGCTGTTGATGTAATGGTAAAGACTTCCACGGTAAATTCCAACCGCCTCGGCGATATCCTGCATCGACGTGCCATGATAATTTTTTTTACGAAATAATTTAATTGCCGTATCCATAATTTCAGCATGACGCTCTTCAGATGTTATAGACATTTTCATTACCCTTTCCGCGACAACCGTTTGGTATATTAATATAATACTAACCCTGGTA
>MVQK01000168.1 GCA_002067515.1 Pelotomaculum sp. PtaB.Bin013
AGTATACAGATGGATGACTTTTATCAGGATCTGGATAAAGAAGTGCGTATAAGAGCGGAAAAATACTTTAACCAGGACTATAACTGCGCTCAGGCAGTGGTTTTGAGCAACTTGGAACTGTTAAACGGCCAAACAGACGGCATAAGACAGTTGGCCGCGGGTTTCGGTCACGGTATGAACGCCGGCTGCACTTGCGGGGCTCTGGCGGGAGGAGTGATGGCAATAGGTTTACTGCTTGCCGGTCCCGAAACAAAGGGCTTCGACAAGGAAATTTCAGAGGCCGCTGCGGAACTGCACCGTATGTTTGTAAATGAATTTGGTCTGACCTGCTGCAGGGGGCTCAGAAAGAAACTGTCACCCTTTAAAAATACCAGGTGTAAGGAAATCACCGTTACTACGGCCGCTATTACCCTGGAGTTGCTTTTGGCCAGGAAGACGCTATCAGCGCCTGTCGGAGTACATCCTTTTTAAATCATCCGGGCTGGTTCCTAAAAGGTAAAGCGTCTTTATCTTGTGCATCAGCCAGGCGGTACGCCATTTGCCGTGAATAAGCCAGCGCCTGGCTGAAGTAATGACGGGGCCGGGTAGAAGCAGGGTTTTCCCAACCCGGCGCATGCTTTTGGAAAACTCCCAGTCCTCCATTAATTCAATAGATGGGAAGCCTCCTATTTTGTGAAAGACATCTTGCCGCACGAATATAGTCTGATCGCCGAAATAAATGCCTGTAATAGCAGCCCTGAGGTTTGAACCAAGGGAGGTCAGGTAAAAAAACAAACCGGGGTGGTCGATTTTCATTTTGAACGCGCCCCCAACCACGCCGCTGTCGGACAGAGCTTGATCAAGCTGTTGCGGAAAATCACGTGGCAGGCGGGTATCACTGTGTAAAAACAGCAGTACTTCACCGGATGCCAGCCGGGCGCCCGCGTTCATTTGACTTGCCCTGCCCATGGGAGCGTTGATCAGCTTGACTTCAGGACTGACCAGCCGGGCGGTGCCGTCACTGCTTCCACCGTCCACCGCGATAATTTCAAGGATGTTGTCCCAGTGGCGCAGGTGCTCAATAGTTTCGTTTATAGTTTTAGACTCATTATAGGTCGGAATTATTATGCTGATCAAAGGGTGCTTGTTCTTGTTCATAATAAAGTTTTTCTCGATTCTTTTTTCTAATCCTTTAATAGTATGTGAGAAAAGAAAGGTGAAAAATGGCTAAACCGGCGCTGGCAATTATGTCCAGAATCCCTTCGGCTGAGGGCAAGAGCCGCCTAAGCGGCGTTCTGACACCGGCTCAGCGGGAAGCCCTGCAGTGGGCCTTTCTTGAGGACACTTTGGACAAAGTCAGGCGACTGACTGAATTTAAAAGCTATATTGCGGCAACTCCGGCGGGTGAAATCAACAAACTGGCTAAGGTTGTGGGACCTGACGAGGAAGTTATCCCCCAGCCTGAGGGAAGCCTTGGACAGCGCATGCTGGGCGTAGCCGGGCAGCTGTTTGTACGCGGCCACTCCCCGGTTGTTCTGATTGGAACTGACACGCCTGCTCTGCCGCCTTCTTTTTTGATAAAAACGCTGTATTTGCTGGACCAATCTGATTTGGTTTTTGGTCCGGCGTTCGACGGGGGTTATTACCTTGTTGGCATGCGGTACTTTGAGGGAAGGGTTTTTGACGATATCGACTGGGGCACAGAAAGTGTTTTAGAAAAAACTTTGACTATCTGCGACAAGTACAACGTGACATACAGCCTCCTAGACCGCTTGTCTGATGTCGACCGGCCTGACGACCTCCTGGCCATGACGGAACAGTTTGAGCGGCAACAAATAGATTTCATGCCGATTAATAAAAGGACCAGTCAGTTTTTAAAATTTATTAGGAGGGCGAAAGCATGATGAGTAGTTATTACAATCCCGCCGACCTGGCAAAATTTCCGACAATGGGTGAGGGTGCGCCCGAGCTCTGGGAAAAGTTTATGTCTTACTATAATGCGGTATTCCAGGAAGGAGCCCTGGGCGCAAGGGAAAAAGCGCTTATTGCTCTTGCAGTGGCCCACGCCCTGCAGTGTCCTTACTGTATCGAGGCTTACACAAGAGAAGCCCTTGAAAAGGGTTCAAATGAAGAGCAAATGACCGAGGCTGTTCACGTGGCCGCTGCAATCAGGGGAGGGGCCGCATTGGTTCACGGCGTACAGATGAAAAATATCGCCGGCAGGCTTGGATTTTAATAGATAGGAGACACTGATGAGTTTAAGCTTGAAAGCACCACAACGCCCGCAAAGCGACAGTGAAAAGCAGCTGGAATTTCTTAGGGAGACCCCGGGGGTCACGCCCATTGTTCACAAGTTCATGGAAGCCGGCCTTTTTCCACTAAGAAGTAACGGTATTTCTGTAATGCAGGTGAACATGGGCAAGGTCTGCAATTTGTCGTGCAAACACTGCCACGTGGAGGCCGGGCCTGAAAGAACTGAGTCAATGAGCAGGAAAACTGTATCCAGTTGCTTATCCGTGCTGGCCGGCACGGGTATCCCCACACTTGATATTACCGGCGGCGCTCCTGAACTAAATCCTAATTTAGGCTGGTTAATAGAAGAAGCCGTCAAGCTGGGGAGGAAGGTTATGGTACGCACCAACCTCACCGTGCTGGAACTGGAAGAATATGCCCAACTGGCTGAACTCTACGCGCGTAACAAGGTGGAAGTGGTCGCATCCCTGCCGTACTACCTGGGAAAAAATACTGACCGGCAGAGAGGGGATGGCGTTTTTGAAGCTTCCATCCGCGTGCTAAGGCGTATGAACGAACTAGGTTACGGGCGGGAACAGAGCGGGCTGCGGATCAACCTGGTCTATAACCCCGGCGGGGCGTTTCTGCCGCCTGCCCAGCATTCTATTGAAACTGAATTTCGGCGGGAGATGACGCGCCGTTACGGGATCGTTTTTAATAAACTCTTCACCTTAACAAACGTGCCAATCGGGCGCTTTCTGAATTTTTTGATGCAATCAGGCAACCTGGAAGATTACCTGGTTCGCCTTGCAGGCGCCTTTAATCCCGCTGCCGCCGAACTGGTCATGTGCCGGAGCCAGATCTCGGTTGGCTGGGACGGGCGTCTATATGACTGTGATTTTAACCAGGCGCTGGGATTGACCTGTACGCCGGATGTTCCCGGATATATCCATAATTTTGATTTGACGTGTCTGCGAAACCGCCCGATCATGCTGGACAACCACTGCTACGCCTGCACGGCGGGCTTAGGCTCCAGCTGCGGGGGCGCTGTTTTGGAGGTTAGGTGCAAATGATGAAACTAGAAGTACCGGCATGGATAAAAGTCGGTATTTTATTGCTCCTGGCAGGCCTCTACGTTTTTGTTGAACCCTTGCAGTTCAGTATCAGGCGGGTTGTTCTGATCCTTTCCATGGTCGATATCACCGCTATGAAGTATTATATTTTATCCTTTGGCATTTGGGCTCCCGTTGTGTCCTTTTTTCTGATGGTATTCCAGTCAGTAGCCGCGCCGCTGCCGGCTTTTGTCATTACCTTTGCCAACGCGGCCTTGTTTGGCTGGGTTAAGGGCGCTCTCCTTTCCTGGTCTAGCGCCATGTGCGGGGCGGCATTGTGTTACGGGATTGCCAGGTTTTACGGCAGGTCGGTGGTTGAGCGGTTTACCAGCAAATTTGCCCTGGAAGAGGCTGACCGGTTTTTTGAACGCTACGGTAAATATGCGATCCTGATTGCCCGCTTGCTTCCCTTTGTATCCTTTGATGTGGTAAGTTACGCGGCGGGCCTCACCTCCATCGGCTTTTGGGAGTTTTTCTGGGCAACCGGCTTGGGCCAACTGCCGGCCACCCTTGTGTACTCCTATGTGGGTGATATTCTGGTAGGCAGTGTAAAGACGTTTGTTTTTGGTATTTTAAGCTTAATATCTGTTAGTGTTTTGGTTGTGGTGATTAAGAAAATTATAAGTGAACGAAATAAGCAATCAGCCAAAGTATAATTTATTATGAGTTCTAAGATTTATGCGTTTGTTATTTGTTTCGTTTCAGGCTTAAAGATAATTTGAAGAAAGTAGTAGTCTTGGATGCCAGGGCAGGAAAAGATTACAGTGAAGGTCATGTGCCGGGCGCCATCAATGTAACTTGGCAGTCTTTGTCCAATATGCAGCCGAAACAAGGGGAGACTGGTTGGGGGGTGGTCCTGCCTCCGGATCAATTAGCGGAGAAAATTGGCAGTCTGGGCATAGACGGCAGTAAATCAATTATTGTTTATAATGATCCGAAGGGTTTAGGTGAAGAAGGAAGAGTCCTCTGGATGTTGAGGATAGCCGGATTAAAAGATTCCAAAATGTTGAATGGCGGTTTCCCGGCATGGAAGGCATTCGGCGGGGAAATAACTCAAGACGTTCCCCCTGTTAATCCAGTTGCCTTTAAAATTACCACACCGGATAATTCATTACTGGCAACTACCGATTATGTTAAAAATAATATGGCCGGTATTAAGCTTTTAGATGCCCGTTCGCCTGAGGAGTACAGCGGTAAGACAAATCATGGTGAAAAGGCGTTAGGGCATATTCCGGGGGCGATTAGTATTCCCTACAACAATGCCTATAATGACGACGGCACTATCAAGGGTATTCCTGAACTTAAAGAAATGTTCAATAAAGCGGGGTTGAAGCCGGAGGATGATATTGTGACTTATTGCACAGTAGGAATCAGGTCCGGCTTTTTGGCGGAAATACTACGCATGTGCGGCTATGAGAAAGCCAAAAACTATAACGCGTCGTTTAGTGAATGGGCCGGGGCGGGACTTTCAGTAGAAAAATAACTAATAAATAAATCAGTAAAATAATTCGAAAGGTCTTGAATAACTTTTGTTGTTCAAGGCCTTTCTTGTCGTATAAGAAATTATGATAATAATCCCGATTCAGATATTGCTTCCAAGCAAAAAACTAACGCTATTTAACTGCAGCCAGGGAATAAGGCTAAAACCTCTCCGACCCTGCCGCGGTTTGTGCTGTCACAGCTAATAAATCTTTGTACGTCGAACGCAATAATTTGGGCGGAAGCATAAGCCCGCCTAACAAACTCTGTATCGTGGTTTGACAGTAAAACAGGGATCCCTTTTTCAGCTAAACCCTTTGCCAGTTTAGCAAGGCGCAGTTGCTCCTCAAGGCCAAACCCGCCCGTGCTATAACTAGTAAAGTTCGCGGTTGGGGAGAGATTTACGTACGGCGGATCGCAGTAACAAACGTCCTGGCCGGG
>MVQK01000169.1 GCA_002067515.1 Pelotomaculum sp. PtaB.Bin013
TGCCCACGGGGTGTATGACGTGGAGGTGGATACCTCGCGCCAGCCGCCGGAGGAATGCGCCCGGCAGATCATTGAGCGGATGCAGGCAGGCGAGCCGCCCCGCGCCTTCCGCTTGCTGTGGCAGCGTTCCGCCGGGGGGATGTGAGGGGGAAATTTTCAATATGGGATGGTTTTAGTTTTCTGAAACGGATATAATTAAGGTTGTTTTCCTTGGGGAAACCAATATTTTCTAAAATTCCAGTGAGGTGATTCCATGTCCTTCCATGCCAAGCTTATTGACCTGTTGAAAACCGATTCCCGCTTTGTGGATGAGAATGGAGACTTGATTATTGCTGCTGTTCAGGACAGGGCATGGAAAATGGACCGTGATCTCATCAAATTGCTTTTGTCTGATGTAGAAATAAAAGCCAAGTTCTTTGAGGAAATAGAGGGGCATTGGATTTTCAACATCAACACCTTTCTGGAATACATCATGCAAAAGAATTTTCTAGATAATTCCTATACCCGCTTTCGCAATCGTATTGGGCTGACCATTGAAGGAAAATTCATCAAAGAGCGTGGTGAAGTCTCTCTTGTCTGGGCATACAAAGACTGTGTGCTTGAAGGCGGTCAGACCAAGGAAGAAGATAAACGCACAGAAATCTTTTTCAATGAAAACCTAGCACAAGATGAAATCAATCGATTGTTTGATCCAAAAGTCCTTACTAACTTCACCCGTTACACAACTTCTGGCTCACAGCCTGTAACAGAGATAAAACGGGATGAAAACGGTGTCATTCGGGAAAATTTGATCATTAAAGGCAATAACCTCATTGCCCTGCACTCCCTCAAATCGCAATATCGGGGCAAAATCAAACTAATATATATTGATCCTCCCTTCAATACTTCAGGGGCAGCTAATACATTTAGCTATAACAATAATTTTAATCATTCAAGTTGGCTAACATTCATGAAAAATCGGTTAGAGATTGCTATGGAGTTATTATCTCCAAATGGAATATTAGTAATAGCAATTGACGATTATGAAATGTTCTATCTTGGAGTATTAGCAGATGAGATATTTTCTCGTGAAAACCGAATAGGGGTTGTTGTTGTTGAAACAAATCCACGGGGAAGAAGTGACTCTAAATTCTTTGCGACTTCATCTGAACATTTTCTCGTCTATGCAAAAGATGCGAATCTTGCTTCAATAAATTCATTTCCATTAACAGATGAGCAAAAACAATTATATAAATATCAGGATGATATTTCCTATTATCGACCACTACCTTTTCAAAGAAGTGGTTCTAATTCAACTCAACAGGCACGCCCAAATTTGTATTATCCGATATTTTATAATAAAAATACTGGATATATCGGGCTTGAGAAGCAAGACGGTTCGGTAATGATTGAACCTCTAGATGTTAAGGGAAATAAGAGAGTTTGGCGGCACGGTAAAGAAAGTTTTCTTTATGCAGTTGCGAATGGAGACATTGTCATAAAAGAACGAAAAAATAAGTATATTGTCTATTTGAAAGATCGTATCAAAGAAGGCAGAAAGCCAAAGACAGTATGGGTAAATCCATTATATGATGCATCCGCTTACGGGACAATGTTATTACAACATATGTTTGGTAAAAAAGTGTTTAGTTATCCTAAATCTATAAATTTAATTAAAGATATTCTAAGATTAACAACCCTTGATAATGATTTGATTCTCGATTTTTTTGCTGGCTCAGGAACAACTGGCCATGCTGTAATAGAACTGAACAAAGAAGATGGGGGTAACCGTCAATTTATTTTATGCGAACAAATGAATTACACCGAAACTGTAACTCTTGAGCGAATAAAAAACGTGATAAAAACCAATGGAACTGGCAGTTTAATTTACTTTGAATTATCAAATTACAATCAGTTTTTCATCGATAAAATACAATCTGCAAATGATTCTAAAAGCCTACTTACACTTTGGAATGAAATAGCGGAAAACTCTTTCCTAAACTGGTATGTCAACCCGGCTTTGCCAGAAGAAGCCGTCAACTTCTTTATAGGCATTGGGCAGGAAGAAAACGGCGTTGAAAAACAAAAGAGACTGCTTACAGAATTACTTGATAAAAACCAGCTTTATGTTAACCTGTCAGAAATCGATGATGAGCGCTTCCACGTATCGGAAGAAGACAAGGCATTGAATCGTTTATTCTATGGGGATGCCACGCATGCCTGAAAAGTATCTTTACGAATTAATTGTTGAAGAATTTGGCAAACGTTCCATCGCAGAAATCCAGCTTCCTGCCAGTATTCGGAACAACCTTCATCCAAGGTGCGAACTGCGTCCATACCAGGTTGAAGCTTTCCAGCGGTTTTTGTGTTACTACGAAAAGGATTTTAATTTCAAACACCTCCCCACCCACTTATTGTTCAATATGGCAACAGGCAGCGGCAAAACGCTGATTATGGCGGGTTTGATTCTTTATTTATACGATAAGGGCTATCGCAATTTTTTATTCTTTGTCAATTCCACCAACATTATTGAAAAGACCAAGGATAACTTCCTGAACCCTGCATCCATCAAGTACCTGTTTAATTCTGAAATTTTTATTGCCAACCAGCGGGTCCGTGTAACACCGGTGAACAATTTTGAAGCTGTCAATGAAAATGACATTAATATTTGTTTTACCACCATCCAGCAATTACATATAGATTTGACCAATCCCAGGGAAAACTCACTGACTTTTGAGGATTTTCAAAAACATGCGATTGTGCTCATTGCCGATGAAGCCCATCATATGAACGTGCGGACGAAAAATAAAGGAGATTGCCAATTATTTGAAAGTTGGGAAGATACCGTTGAAAGAATCTTCAACTTGAACCGGAAGAACATGCTGCTGGAATTTACAGCTACCCATGACTACAGCACTACTGAAATGATCAAAAAGTACCGGAACAAGGTGCTTTTCCGCTATGACCTGCCCCAGTTCCGGAACGAGCGGTATTCCAAGGATATTGTTTTGGTTCAAACTGATTTTGACCTGAACGAACGCATCCTCCAAGCCCTTATCCTGAACCAGTATAAACAGGAGGTGGCAGCACAACACCGCTTGAACCTGAAACCTGTGATCCTGTTCAAAGCTCAACGTACGGTTGAGCAGTCAATTGAAAACAAGAAAAATTTTCACAGGTTAATTGAGGGATTGACCGCCCAGCAAATTTCCAATATCCGAAGGTCCAATATTCCGATCATCCAACGGGCGTTCCGTTTTTTTACAAAAAACGGCATCAGTGATGATCAACTTGTTGCACGATTAAAATGGGAATTCGCTCCTGAATATTGTCTTTCGGTCAATAATGAAAACGAAAAAGAGAATTACCAGATTTTAATTAACACCCTGGAGGACCGCAATAACCGTATCCGCGCCATTTTTGCCGTTCAAAAGCTGAACGAGGGTTGGGATGTATTAAATCTGTTTGATATTGTCCGCTGTTACGAGCCGAGGGATACTGGTAGACAGAAAATTGGCTCCACTACCCAGGCGGAAGCCCAATTAATTGGACGCGGGGCGCGCTATTTCCCATTTACACTCCCTGATAACAATGACCGTTATCGCCGCAAGTTTGACAATGACATGGATAACGAGTTGCGGGTTCTGGAGGAATTACATTACCACAGCATCAATGACTCCCGCTATATTGCTGAAATCAAGCAGGCATTGCGAGAGACTGGCATGATGGATGAAACAGTCGAAAAAGAGTTAAAGCTTAAAGAGGCTTTTACACAAACACCATATTACAGGTATGGAGTTATTTTTGTTAATGATCGCCAGCAAAAAGATTATCGCCATATTCGCTCCTTTTCCGATTTGGGTGTTCACAGGAAGAATTACACGCATAAAATTGCAACAGGTCAGGGAGGAGTTGATACCCTGCTTGCAGACACTCAGAATAATCATATTGCCATCCATGAAAATCGGGTGGACATAAAAGTAAAAGACATCGAAAAAAACATAATTCAATCTGCCATTGCCAGAAATCCATTTTTTACCTTTGCTTCCCTCCGACGGTACTTTCCCAACCTGTCATCCATCGTGGAATTCATGGAATCAGAGGATTACCTTGGGGGACTGCAGATTACTTTTGAAGGAAATATCTATTTGCTGGAGGCAAACAAGCGCGAAAAATTAAATGCCATGATTGGTTTATTGAACCAGATCGAATCGGAAATTCGAAATCAAATCAAAGAATATCAGGGATCCAGAGAGTTTCGACGCAGCTGGATTCGTGAAGTATTTACCAATAAAACCATGAAATTTGAGAGCGTAAGTTCCAAATTGAGAGATGATGGCTTTGAATATTTCGTTTCTGACCGGGACTGGTACGTATTTAATACCCTATATGGTACTGACGAAGAAAAAGCATTTGTTCGGATGTTTGACAGAAGAATGCGGGAGTTAAAAGAAAAGTATCAGGATATCTATCTGATTCGAAATGAGGGACATTTCAAAATTTATAACTTTTCAGACGGGCGGGCTTTTGAACCCGATTTTGTTCTGTTTTTACAAGAACAAGATGGCCAGATGCTCACGTATCAAATTTTTATCGAGCCAAAGGGGGAGTATTTACAACCCTATGACGAGTGGAAAGAACAGTTCCTCAAAGAAATAAAAACAGAATTTGCAAACAGGTTGCTGCAATTTGAAGATAAAAAGTATCGTCTCATTGGCGTGCCATTTTACAACCTGGAGGATGAAAACTCTTTCCCGGAAAATTTGGAAAGCACTTTGAATTAACCCCCGATTCCCGGCAATTACACCTTCCGCCCGATGTAAAACACGTAGCCGCAAAACGCCTTATAGCGGGCGTACATCTCCGCTTCGTGGCGCATGTTTGCCACCAGCTCTTCGGCGGCGCGCTCCCCGGCGTGCTGCTGCAAAAACGCTGCCTGCATGGCAGCCTGCGGTTCGTAATAGTGTTCCGTCCAGCAGGTCTCCGGCAGGATGAAGGCTGCCGCGGGGATGTACCCGGCTTGCTGCATCTGCGCCACCTTGACGGGGATGGTGTCAATTTCAGGGTATTCATCCTTCCAGAAGCGGTCAATTTCGGCGGGGCGCTCACTGGTGAACCAGGAAGCCTCGCTGACGGCAAGCCAGCCGCCGGGCTTTAAATAGCGGCGCCATTCGGTTACGCCGCGCACAAACCCGATGTTGTAAATGGCACCCTCCGACCAGATCAGGTCCAGT
>MVQK01000170.1 GCA_002067515.1 Pelotomaculum sp. PtaB.Bin013
GAGGTGGGGTTTGTTTTCAGCCCTTCCCCAGAGGGTGAGATGCTGCGTCAATTGGGATTCCCGGTAGAGGAGATTTATATCGACAGAAAGATTAATATCTGGTCAGATTCGAGGTCGATATATAAATTGCTCCGTTATTTCCGGACCGTAAGACCGGATATTGTCCATACCCATACTTCCAAGGCGGGAGTAGTGGGCAGGGTGGCTGCCAGACTCGCGGGTGTTCCCAACATCATTCACACAGTACATGGATTTCCCTTTCACCCGGGAATGCCAAAGCTTAAACGATGGGTCTATGAGCAAATTGAGAGACGAATGGCCGGGATCACGGACTTCATGCTGTCCCAAAGTGAAGAGGATGTTGTTAACGCTTCTAATATGGGTATTAAGCCGCGTAAGGGTGATTTGCTGCACATTGGCAACGGTGTTGACCTGGCTGAATTTGATCCGGACGAATATTCCTCCGGGCGGAGATTCCGTGTCAGGGAAAGACTGGCAATCGGTGAAAAAGAGCCGGTAATTACGATGATCGGCCGCATTAATCAGGAAAAAGGATACCATGATTTGGTCGATGCGCTGCAAACGGTTAGGGATATTCCGTGGCAGGCTCTTTTTATCGGCCCTGACGAGGGTTTTTTGTCCATCTTAACTCAGCAAATTAATAGTTGCGAATTACAAGACCGAATCGGGATTTTGGGACCGCGGAGTGATATTGCCGACTTGCTGGCGGTGACGGATATTTACGTGCTCCCTTCTTACCGTGAGGGGTTGCCCCGCTCCCTGATCGAAGCCCAGGCCATGGCTTTGCCCTGCGTAGCTACTAATATCAGGGGATGCCGGGAGGTTGTTGAAGAAGGTGTGACAGGATTTCTGATAACGCCGGGAGACAGCGAAACTATGGGCGGGGTTTTGCGCAAGCTGCTGCTGGATCCCGGGCTTCGCCTGCGAATGGGTCAGGAGGGGCGGAAGCGGGTGCGCCGGTATTTCGATGAAGCTGAGGTGAGCCGGAAGGTTATGTCCGTTTATGAGGAAGTCTTGAAATATGAAAAAAATTCTTATTATCATAAGCAACTTTAACGGAGTGGGAGGAGCGGAGACAGCAACCTACCGTTTCTTAAATAAAGTAGATAGAAATATATTCAAAATTGATGTTTGTTTTTTTGGTTTTGAAGATGATTTTGTATTGTCGGTGAAAAGAATAGTTAACCAGGTTTTTTGTATTGATGCAAAAAAATGTGGTCTTATCTCAACGTATTTTAAGTTACTCAAATTAATAAAAGCTGAGAAATACGATATTTTGCATACGCATCTGGCCTTAGCGGACATTTATGGTCTTTTTTTAGGCTTCTTCACTCCTGTAAAACTGATCAGTACCGAGCACAATCTTTCGGACCGGAGAAAAGTAACAACGCTGGGACGTATTTATTACCGCCTGGCCAAATGGAGGACCAATCATTTTGTGGGGGTATCCAGTAAGATTATACACTGGTTAAAAACTATTGGAGTACCCGAAAAGAAGCTTGTTTTGATCCCAAATCCCATAGAACTTAATGAGATACGCAAAGGAGTCTTTTCAAAAAGAGATTTTTGCGAGTACTCCCACTGGCCTGATGATTCCATTATTGTAGGGACAGTAGCGAATTTTAGACCGGTAAAAGGTTTGAGCTACCTGATCGATAGTATAAAAATCTTAACAGAAGCAGGCTTTAATGTGAGACTGGTTATTATCGGTGATGGGCCGGAGCGGGGAAACCTTGAAAATCAGATCCGGGCGAACCAGCTAACCGGGCATGTGCGATTACTAGGGTTTAGAAAAGATATCAGGGATTTGCTGCCTTTGTTTGATTTGTATGTTTCACCGTCACTCATGGAGGGATTTGGCATATCTATTGTTGAGGCAATGTCTTGCGGGGTGCCGGTGGTGGCCACGGAAGTGGGTGGAGTAACTGATTTTTTGAAGCATATGAAAAACTCTTACCTCGTAAAGCCGGGGGATCCCCATGCTTTGGCTGAAGGTATCAGTTATCTGATTAATAATAAAACCGAAGCTGTCAAGTTTAGCGCATGTGCCTATAACGACGCACATCATTATGAGACAGACGACTTAGTGAAGTATCTGGAGAAATTGTATATGGGGGATGCTCATAATTTTCGCTGCGCAGGCGGCATTAATGACCTGTAGGCTTATCACGGGTAGATGATGATGGGGGTATGTTTTTTGGCTGGAACAGTAATGAATAGTGAACTAAGCAGGTTATTTTACCAAAGGAATGAAGAGCTTTTTCGAGAGGGTGAGTGGCACCGTGAGATAAAGAGTTTAGACCTGGATTTTAGAAATAAAACCGTCCTTGATCTCGCGGCCGGAACGGGCCACTGGGAAGAAGTTTTTCTGTCCCTGGGCGCTGGTAAAGTAATTTGGCAGGACCTTTCCGAATTTTTTTACGAGAAAGCGAAACGCAGGCTGCAGGGCTGTGATAATGTGGAATTTCTATTGGGAGACATGATGTCTATTCCTCTGGAAAACGAATCGGTTGATTTTGTTCTGTGCAGGGACTCCATTTTCCATTCCCCAAGTGAAAAAAGAACAGTAGCCGAGGTTTATCGCGTACTTAAGGAAAATGGATATTTTTACTTAACCTTCCGTAACTGGCGCAGGATCTTTAGGGAACCTTTAACCTGGAAGTCACCATTGAAGCTATTATCCCCATACATTTACAGAATTACCGAAAAAAAATTAATTCATACGGTCTTCACCTCGGAAGGCTTTATCTTGTCATGCCTAAAAAAATGTGGTTATAAGATTGAGAGAGTGAGCCGGGTAGATTCAGTTTCTTTAATCCTTGCGCGTAAATAGCGGGATAGACAAGGCCGGGTGATTTAAATAAAAAGAAGGATTCGATATATAGTTATATTTTTTAGCTTTCTTCTTATTGGGATAATTATATTTTTTGCCAACCCCCCGTGGGCGTTACTGGCAAAACTATTAGTCATTGATGACAAGCCCGAGAAAGTAGATGTACTGGTAGTCCTCGAGGGTGATTCGGAAAGGGATCTCTACGCGGTGCAGCTTTATAAGCTAGGTCTGGCGCCAAAAATAATCATATCTGGTTGTGGCGGTGAGCAGAAGGCAAAAGTAGTTGTCAACGCGGGTGTTAGGGAAAGGGATATTTTAGTCGATGGCAAATCCGAAAGCACTTATCAGAATGCCGTTTATTCCAAGGATATTGTAACCGCTCAAAATTTCAAGTCTGCCATTATCATTACTTCGCCGTACCACATGAGGAGAACCAAGCTGGTATTCGGAAGGATATTCAGAAATACCGGCGTGAAACTGCTTTACTGTTCGACCAAGGACTCAGGATTTAATGTGGATGGGCAGTGCAAAAGCGATATTGACAGGCAGATAGTCCGAAGCGAGTATATAAAACTGATTTATTACTGGTTCAGGTATTGGTAGAGCCAGTAGTCAGGAATCAGTAGTCAGGATGAGAGAACGGTTATCGCCTTGAGGTATTCTGAATTCTGACTACTTGAAAGGGTGGCATATAGTGGGAAGTTATTATGTGCTGGGTTTGCGTGATAAGGATCAGTGGCTGCGGGAGCTGGGTTATATAAAGGAGTTGAGTCCGGATCTTCATTACACGCCCGAATACTGCGGATTATTCAAGGAATCGGGGGAAGTCCGGCTTTTCGTCTACAAAGAAGGAGGCGACTCTGTTGTTTATCCTTTTCTGCTCAGGAAGGTGAATTTAATCCCGGGCCTGGAAGGCAAACTTGAGCAGGACCTGTACGATGTTACCAGCCCTTATGGTTATGGAGGGCCGTTGGCCTCTCCGTCAGCCGGTGAAGGTGTATGGGGCAACTTTCACCTGTGTTTCACGGATTATTGCGCCAGGAACCGTATCGTCAGCGAGTTTATCCGGTTCCACCCTTTATTGGGAAATCACCGCTTACTATTAAACAACTTGGAAGTCGAAAGGGTTTCCTCAGTAATCTGCGTAGATCTCAGAAGAACTAATGAAGAAATATGGACTGGGTATGAGCGCAATAACCGCAAAAACATAAATAAAGCTTACCGGGAAGGTCTTGAAGTGATCCTTGAAGAGACGCCGTCGCACTTTTCCGATTTTATTTCGATTTACCACCATACGCTTTTTCGAAACCAGGCCAGTGAATTTTACTTCTTTAACAGCGATTTTTATGAATATATACATAAAGAATTAAAGAGTAACTTTTTGTATGCTCACACCTCGAAAAACGGCCAAATTATTTCCACTGAGCTGCTCTTGTTTAATAAAACTTATATTCATTCATTTCTAGGAGGGACTTTAGAACAATTTTATGAGTACCGGCCGAACAATATATTAAAACATGAAGTAATCAAGTGGGCAAAAGACAGGGGCATCAGCTATTTTTTACTTGGCGGGGGGTACCGTGAGGGTGACGGTATTTATTGCTATAAACATTCTTTCTCCCGCGATGGTGTGTTGGATTTCTACATCGGGAAAAAGGTGCATAACCATGGAGCGGTAAGCATGCTGGAAAATATGATGGCGACAAAAGTCCCACGGGAAAGCGACAGTTATTTCCCCGGTTACCGGAGGTACTAGAGATGAAAAGGGCATTTGACCTGATTGGCTCTTTACTGATCCTGGCGCTCATCAGCCCGCTGCTTTTGGCGGTAGCGCTGGCGATAAAAATAACTTCGCCGGGTCCGGTCATCTTTAAACAAAAGCGTCTGGGGCGACAAGGGAAAATATTTTATTTGTATAAATTCCGGAGCATGATTCCCAACGCCGAGAAAACCGGCTCCGGGATGTTTGTGGAGAAAGATGACCCACGCATAACCAAAATAGGTAAGTTCCTTAGAAAGACCAGCATTGATGAACTGGCGCAGCTTTTTAACGTGCTGCGCGGTGAAATGAGCCTGGTCGGCCCACGGCCCGCCCCCCTGCACCACCTCAGCAAGTATGACGAAAGGCAGCGGAAAAGGCTCGACGTTAAGCCCGGCATAACCGGCTGGGCACAGGTTAACGGCCGCTTAGCCATTTACTGGCCGGAGCGTATCGAACTGGATGTCTGGTATGTTGAACATTATTCGTTCTGGCTGGACATAAAAATATTGGTCAGAACCGTCGCCGTGGTTCTGTTCCGCCACGGCGGAACCGCCAGGGCGGATCGTAAAGAGGTAGACCCGTTTATGAAAATGTAA
>MVQK01000171.1 GCA_002067515.1 Pelotomaculum sp. PtaB.Bin013
CGACGGCTCGGGCGGACTGATTTGTATAATTATCTAGGAGAACTAACCGGTCACCAGGCCGGTTTTATTTTTGTTCAGGCGTACTTGAGCATCTGTTCATATTTTTTACTCATGGGGGAAACATTAATCAATATATAAGTCTTGTCACTTGCCGCTTGAAGGGAGGGTGCAATATTTGCCTGAATACGCCTGGCCGATCAGCTTAGTTATTGCCTGGATTATTTTTTTCCTGCTGGTGGACTGGTCCCGGCTTAAATACACTATATGGGGCGGGGCTATTGCTTCCATCCTGCAAATACTGGTGGATACCGCGGCAATGAAGATGGATTTGTATCATGTAAAAAATATAACCCATATCCTGGGTTCTTCTGTTTATTTTACCTTCGGGGTGGTTTTCACCGTTGGCGTTTTGTTTACCCAGTCCATGCCGGTGTCACGTTGGATGCAAGCCTTGAACATCCTGGTTGTAGTAGCCCTTTTTTCCATTGAAGAGCATCTTTATGTAAAAATTGGCGTGCTGGAGTATACCCATTGGAATCATCAGGCCAGTATTTTTATAAATTTGCTTGTATTCACCGGCTTCACCTGGTTGGTGGATACGCTTAAGTTGAACCGGGTAGGCCGTATTGAAAAAGGAGGTTCGATAATTTGAACCTGCTTGAATTTACTTTGTACTCGCTGCTAATCGGTTTGTTGGTTTTTTCCTGGTTTAAATTTTTAACCAAAATACGATAGCTCATCAAATTGAGCGGCGCTCATGCCCGTATGGTTACTGTAATAATACTGTAATAATACTGTAATAATACTGTAATAATTGAGAAAGGTTAAGTTTATGTCCCATATACTTTTTGCGCTTTTCGCCTGGACAATATGCTTGGTTTTTGTTAAAAAACGTTATCCTGAGTTTTGGCTGGCTGGTTTTATCGGTGTTGCCATGATGGCCTCCATAGATTACATCGCGATTAAGCTAAACCTGTACAATTACCCGGACGGGATTATTTATATCGGAGGGATACCCTTATTTCAGTATTTCGGTACTTATGCTATGTCAATCATTTATCTGTGCCGGTTACCCGGGCGGTGGAAGGACAGGTTCTTATATACAGCATATATCGCGGTTTTTTATCTTGCCGTCGAGGCGGCGGTTTACAGCCTGGGCGGCATTGCTTACCCGAACTGGAAACTGGGGTACAGTTATTTTTTACTAATTGCGGGCCTTACTATGCTTGCTTTTCTCTATAGTGTCACGACCCGCCCTTCCAAATTAGCCCTTAAGAAAAATTAGTGATTATTATTGGTGTACCTGGCTATTTAATGCATTATTACGATTCAAAATTAAACGCAAAAGTTTTATGTCAAAGATGAAAGGGGTTAAAAAATTGAGAGTCGCCATCATCGGCGCCGGTGTTAGTGGTTTAGCCTGCGCTCATGAATTGGAGCGGCACGGGGTTAAACCGGATATATATGAACAGCGGCCCCGCAGCGGGGACCTTTTTGAACATGTTGGCGTACTCTTGCAGGTCATGAACAGGCCGGTAAAAGACCAGATTGAGGAAATTAAGGAAAGCTGCCATATTTCCATTAAACCGTTGAATTTGGTTAATAAGGTTACCATGTACGCTCCCCGGGCTTCAGGTTCTATTTGTGGAAAGTTGGGCTACTTGATCAAAAGAGGGCAAGGGGTTGATGCTGTTGAAAATCAGCTCTTCTCATTGGTAAAAACGCCCGTTAGATATAATTTCAGAGCTGATTGCGCGGCTCTCGCCCGGAAGTACGATTATGTAATTGTTGCCTCGGGTACTTATGACATTACTAAAATACTAGGCTGCTGGGAGGATGTTTATAAAACCTGGCTGATGGGGGCGACAGTTTTAGGTTCATTTGAAACTGATGAAATAAAAATGTGGCTTAATACGGAGTACGCAAAAAGCGGGTACGCCTACCTCACGCCATTTAACCACGAGAGTGCCTCTCTGATTTTGGTTGTATCCAACGCCAACAGAAAAAACATCGTTGATTATTGGAAAAAATTCTGGCAAATAGAAAATTTTACTTTTAAAATTAGCTCGCTTTGGGATTGGGAACACGTATCCGGATTTGTTTATCCCCACCAGGTTGGCAATATTCTTTTTGCCGGCAACGCCGGGGGATTTATGGAACCGGTATTGGGGTTCGCGTTATTTGACGCAATCAGAAGCGGAGTGTATGCAGCCAGGTCAATAGTCGAAGGGGGAAAATATGAGGATTACTTGGCGCGTCTAAAAGAAAACATCTGGGCTTCCATTAAGTTGAGAAAAGTGCTGAACCGTTTCACCAATAAAGATTACGACCACCTTATCGCTATTTTAACCGCGCCGGGGATTAAGCAATTTGTCTACAATACCAACCTGGACATTATCAAGCATCTGGCGGGAATCCTTTAGCTTGACAGGCGTCGTGGCAATAGCGACAATATTTGAACCGCAACGGTCTTCAGCGGTCTGAAAGCAACACGGTAAATTACGCTTTTAAATAATTGGACAAGAAGTTTCTTATTTGTCCTTGATTCGTAAAAATAGCTTGCTTGCTTAGTAAAAATTAACAGGATAGTAAATCCCAATTAGGGCAACATATTTACCAAATGATTGAAAATGGCAGGTGTGGCATGAGCATTCTTGTAAGTTTACTCAAGTTGATTACCTACCAGGAAAACCCCGACCGCGAAGGGTTTGTCCTGGAGGAAACGGCTGAAGAAAAGCAAACAACCCGGAAGAGCGAACCCCCCTCTGGTGGTGAAGCCGCCCCCGGCGATCAAGAAAAAGCGCCGGCCGGCCGCCGCTCCTTTAAAAAGCCCGTCCGTCCCGCCGGTAAACTTACGGAAAAACCCAAAAAGGTCAAAGACAGCGGTAAGGCGGGAGATGTTCAAACAGGGCAAACCTCCGGGCAAGCGCATGGAAAACCGGTGGTAGACGACCTGCCGGTTAGCGCTTCGCTTGCGGAAAACCGGGAAACTATCGAGGAATTATACGGGATGCCGGAAAATAAAGATATCATAATAAGAGATATTGTCATCGGAACAAACCCGTCGATTGACGGCTTTGTCGTTTTCATTGACGGTTTGGTGGACAAGTCTGTCCAGGACTTGCTGTTTCAGGCTTTAATGCTTTTTGCCGCCCGGCCCGCCCCGCCGGATAAAGGCAAGCTGTCCTCATATGTTAAAGAAAGGCTGCTGCCGGGCAACCAGGTTTCTGTCCAGTCACGGTTCCGTGATATTCTGGACGCGGTGAACTACGGCGATACGGCCTTGTTTCTGGAAGGATGCGCCGAAGCGGTGCTGGTTGAAACCAAGGGATGGGAGCACCGGGGGGTGGAAAAGCCCGTTATCGAGCAAGTACTCCGCGGGCCGCAAGAAGCATTCGGGGAAACCCTGCGCACCAACACGGCCCTGATCAGGAAATTAATCAAAAACGAAAACCTGACCACGGAATTATTAAAGGTAGGCGCCCGCAACCGGGTTAATGTGGCGGTTATGTACCTGCGCGACCTGGCCAACCCCGCTCTGGTGGCGGAGGTGAAAAAAAGAATTGAAAGCATTAAGACGGACTTCATTGTGGACAGCGGGGTGCTCGAAGAATTTATCCAGGACAACCCCTATAATTTAAACCCGACGATATTGGCCACGGAACGCCCCGACCGTGTAGCCTCAAGCATTGTCGAGGGAAGAGTGGCCATCATCGTCGACGGCAGCCCCTTCGTCCTGATTGTGCCTGCCACCATGTATGAAATGATGCAAACCGGTGAGGACGTCTACAGCCGCTGGCAGCTCGGCACTTTCATCCGTTACCTGCGCGCCCTGGCTTTTTACCTGGCTTTCCTGGCGCCGGGGGTCTACCTGTCTATTGTGCTGTTCCACCACGAAATGATCCCTACAGAGCTGCTCCTAGCCATCGCCGGGAACCGTGAAAAAGTCCCCTTCCCCTCTCTGGTCGAGGTGCTCTTGATGGAAATTTCCTTTGAGCTGATCCGGGAGGCGGGGCTGCGCATACCCGGCATCATGGGTACGACCATCGGCATCATCGGCGCGCTGGTTTTAGGCCAGGCCGCCGTTCAGGCCAACATCGTCAATCCAGTTTTGGTGATCCTGGTAGCCGTAACCGGGCTGTCCAGCTTTGCCATTCCATACTTTTCCCTGGCTTTCACCCTGCGGATCTACCGTTTTTTTTACATCATGCTGGGAGCGACAATGGGTTTTTTCGGGATCGCCGTCGGGCTGTTCAGCCAGATCGTTTTGACAGCCAATTTAAAATCTTTCGGCGTGCCGTACCTGGCCCCAATCGGGCCCAGGACCGTCGCCGGCGCGGACGTGGTTACCCGGCTGCCGGTGTTCTTTCACGAAAAGCGGCCGGACTACCTGAACCCGCAGGATATTAACCGCCAGCCGGATGTTTCCAGAAGCTGGATTGGGCCTGAGAATGGTGGTAAAAATGGTTAAAGAAGGCACATTTGGCCCGGCTGAGGCGATCGCCCTGCTGGCCCTCTCCAGCCTGGCCAGGAGCTTCTTGTCCTATCCGAGATTTCTGGTGGAAATTGCCGGCCCGGCTGCCTGGATGACGCCGGTTGGCGGGCTGGCCGTAACCCTGGTGGGGGTATATCTGATATCGCTGGTCCTCAAAAAAAACCCCGGCTATACCATTATCGAAACCGCCGAGCAGGCCTTCGGCCCGTTTATCGGAACGGCAGTGAATGTTCTTATTGTGGTGTCAGCTTTCGAAATGCTGGGCGCCCTTTTTCTCAGGGAGTTCAGTGAAGCAATGCTGAACACCACCCTGCGTTTTGCGCCTATCAGCATAATAGCTTTTTCTTTTTTGGCGATGGGGTTGTTAGGGGCGTACCTGGGTGTTGAGGCCCTGGCGCGGACAGCCCGCCTTATTTATTTGTATGTATTAGTCGGGCTGCTTGTTACGATCCTTTCTTTAATACCACTTTGGGAGTTTTGCAATTTGTTGCCAATGTTTGGGAAAGGAGCGTCGAGAGATTTTTTCCTTGGCACTTATGCTACCTCCGGAATAACTGAAGTAATTTTAGCCGCGGTAATAGTACAGGCCATGGGTGGAGTCACATACTTTACCAGGATTGGTTACCGTTCCATGCTGATCAGCTTCGGGATTTTGATCGTGCTCCTGGCAACCCTTGTTCTAACTTACAACTGGCCTGTCAGCGAAGAATTC
>MVQK01000172.1 GCA_002067515.1 Pelotomaculum sp. PtaB.Bin013
GGGTAAACCGGGGGAAGTATATAACGTCGGCGGTAACAACGAGTGGGCAAACATAGAAATAATCCGCCTCATCCTGGCCGAACTGGGCAAGCCGGAATCACTAATCAAATATGTGCCGGACAGACCCGGCCACGATCGCCGCTATGCCATTAACGCCGCCAAGATTAAGGAAGAATTGGGGTGGCGGCCGGTATACGCTTTCGAGCAGGGACTGAAGGATACGATCAACTGGTACCGCGCCAATAAGGAGTGGTGGCGGAAAATTAAGTCCGGCGAATACCTGGAGTATTACGAAAAAATGTATACCGCCCGGTGAATCCTTGCCGGCGCGGCGGGTGAGGAGTTGTGGTCCGATGATTAAAGACGTGCAGGTAAAGAAACTGGTTAAACACAACGATGATCGCGGCTTTTTTATGGAAATATTGCGTGACGATGACCAACTGTTGACCCGCTTTGGCCAGGCTTCGATGTCCAGAACATACCCCGGTGTGGTCAAAGCTTTTCATTATCATGAGCACCAGGATGACTTGTGGTTTTTTCCAGTTGGCAATGCGCAGGTGGTTCTGCACGACCTGCGCGAAGGTTCGCCAACCAAAGGGGAGACCAATGTTTTTTATCTGGGTGAAGATAATCCGCTCTTGCTGGTGATACCAAAAATGGTGGCACACGGCTACCGGGTGCTCGGCAACATGCCGGCGCTGATTGTCTATTTTACCACTGCCTCGTACGACCCGGACAAACCGGACGAAAAACGCCTGGCCTGGGATGATCCGGATATCGGTTTTGACTGGACTACAAAAAACAGGTAAGAACGACAGACCTTATGCCCGTGTCCATAGGGACGTAATGTGAACCGTAGGTAGTTTGGTAAGGCAGACAGCAGATATTGAGGTGTTGTGTTTGGCTTATATGGAGGTGGGGTGCTATTCTTCTCCGGCACTTCGACAAACACGATATGAATTTCTCCATTGACCGGCTCCGACTGCTCAGACGGCGGAGAGGTTGCCTCTCTTGATGATGATTCGCTGCCACCCATAATCCCTATTTTATGTCCGTTCTCGTACATATCCTCGGCGACGGTTCCGCCGCCCATGATACCGATCTTGTTTCCTGTTAGCTCATCGCCGGGATTGCCCACAGTCGTACCGCCGCCCATGATGCCAACCTGCTTATTAATATCACCTTCACCGTCAATGGTGATCCCGATACTCCCGCCTCCATGATCCTCAATCCAACCGAAGCCGGGTATCCATATATGTGGCTTACCGTCGATGATAGCTCTGTCGCCGGACTTTTGGCTGGATGACGGCTGTGCTGACGATTTAGAAGTTACCACTGGCAGCGATGCAGGTTTTGATGGTGCAGAGGGTTGAGTTTTTTCTTCTGCCTTTATTACTTCGTTTTTCGTTAGCTCATTTTCGGCAACAGTCTTCGGCTCGGCAACAGGAGTATCATCAGAAAGAATAAATGGCGACACTTCTTTTTGACTCGCCTCAATTTCAGCGATTACGGCGGTTTTTACAGGCTCGGCGGGTAAATCTCCGACCTCGGCGTTCCGAGGCCACACAGCGGCACACAATGCGACACAGGCGATAATGCCTATTCCGACGATAATTAGCTTTTTCAATATACCATCTCCCTCAACAGACACTACCACAGACAGAGGGAGATAGCTACTAAATTATAAGCGACGATCCAATAAAAAAGGGCAAACCAGCCAACGGCGCTTAATTTATCGAATAATACCATTCCATTCCGATATAGCATATGATATAATTAATTATTGCAAATGCTATATTAACTAGCAGGAGTGCAGGAGGCGTTAAGATGGTCTTTTCATCTGTTGTTAAAAAGGTAAGGCTCGAACTTAAATTAAGCCAACAGCAGTTGGCTCAAGCATTAAATGTAAGTTATACAACGATTAATCGATGGGAGAATGGGCACGTAGTACCAAGTAACCTTGCCCAAAAAAGTTTTTTTGATTTTTGTGAAAGCAACTTCATTGATGTGTCTCAGCTATTGAAAAGCGAAGCAAAGAACTAATAATAACCTATCCAGGAGAAGGTGTTGAAAATGGCAAGAGCAGATTTGCTCTATGATTTAATAAAATATGGCTTAAACAATGACAATCCTAATTTCCGCAAGGTAGCAGAAGCTATCTGCGCAGAAGAACGGGCAAAACAGCACGGTGTGTTGGCAAATAAAGTTGAAGAGTTGCTGAGGATTCAAAACAGACCATTGATGAGGGATATTTCTCAACCTTCAGTGCGAAATGGTGAACAGAGCTTATTTATTGAAAAGATTCCTGCCAGAAAACTCGAACAGTTGCTATTGCCTCAATCAGTTGTGGATAGCTGCCGTGATTTGATAGAAGAGCAGTCACGTGCCGATTTGTTACGTTCACATGGATTAGAACCCCGCAATAAAGTTCTTCTTGTTGGCCCGCCTGGAAATGGGAAAACATCATTGGCTGAGGCTATTGCCGAAGCTTTGATGTTGCCCTTGCTAACGGTAAAATATGAAAGCATTGTTGGTGCATATCTTGGCGAAACAGCTACTCGACTCGGAAAACTTTTTGATTACGCTAAGACAAGACAGTGCGTCTTGTTTTTTGATGAATTTGAGACTCTTGGAAAAGAACGCGGCGATACGCATGAGACCGGAGAAATAAAAAGGGTAGTCAGCTCTTTACTACTGCAAATTGATTCTTTACCAAGCTACGTTATTGTAATTGCAGCGACAAACCACGATGCGCTCTTGGATAGAGCTGCATGGAGGCGTTTTCAATTACGCTTATCGCTCCCCAAGCCTTCACGTCGGGATTTAGAATTGTGGTTTGCACAGTTTGAGAGCCGTGTTGGCTTTGATTTTGGATTAGAGCCTTCTACATTGGCAAAAAAATTTTTAGGAAAAAGCTATGCCGAAGCAGAAGAGTTTGCATTATCTGTTTATCGAAAATATGTTTTAAAATTACCCGATGGCAATGCAAAAAGTATTACACAGACAGAATTGAGCCTTTATCTTACCAGTGCGCAAGGCAACATAGATAAAGGTCAGGAAGAAGGTGTAGAATAATGCCCGAAAGACCAGAAAGGCCAATTATTTTATTTGGTAAACCCAATACTGCTGACAGGAACACTAAAGGCGGTGGATCACCTAAAATAGGTTTCCCCTCTCATTCAAGACAGGCATCTCGACTCGAACCAAAGTTGGAAGCCCTTCAGAAAGTAATTGATAATAATAAAATACTTCTTCAACAGTCACCTACAGGAATAGAGCCTGAAAAGACTCTTGTCTTCGAGGTGTCAGGAGAGTTGAAATCTTTTTATACTGCTGTAAAAAATCTTGGGGACGATGTCGAATGGATATTTGATACATCTGAATATATGCTTGTTACGGATGATTTTTATGTCTGCAAGATGGATAAACATACAAAAACAATATCAAGGGATGAAACTAAGTCCAAATTTACCGGCAAAGTTTATTGTATTCTTGCGAATAACCGTGCCCTTGAAGAGATGGTATCGCTGTGGAAGAGCTATGCAAAAAATCCAAATATGAGTTTCCCTACCGGCAAAACAGGGCTCCGAGATGTTTTCAATAATCTCATCGATATTCACTTTTGGGGCTATAAGGAACGGATTGAGGAGACCGGTATTTTAGAAGCATGGAAAGAGGATTTGCAATTAGAACCTGAGCTCAGTGAAGTAAAGTGTGAAATCGAACTTTTTTACAGAAAGTCGAAGGAGCTACAGCAACGCCGAGAAAATGATGTAAAAGATCTAATTCAATCAGCTGGGGGACAAGTATTAGGAAGTACGGTTATTGACGCAATCAATTATCATGCACTTCTGGCCTCTTTGCCGCGACAAACAGTTCAATCCATTATTGATAAAAAAGATGTAGCTCTTGCTTCTGCCGAGCAAATAATGTTCTTTCAAGCCGTAGGACAAAGCGTGATAATTTCTGGTGATAATATTTCAGACAGCACTCTACAAGTTAACGTACCTTCCATTGTCAGTGATGAACCAATTATTGCACTATTTGACGGATTGCCCCAAGAAAATCACCCTTATTTAAACGGTCTGCTGAATGTTGACGATCCCGATAACTACGCTGCCCATTACACAGTATCAGCAAGGATGCATGGTACTTCTATGGCTTCATTGATTGCACATGGAGACATAAATAATATCCGGCACCAAGTCACACATAAAATTTATGTCAGACCAATAATGAAGTCCAAGAGTACTCTCAATGGAACAGGAGAAGAAATTCCGGATGACATTTTGATTGTCGACAAGGTTCATGAAGCCGTGCGCAGACTTTTTGAACCTGATGCCGGTCGCGTTGCTCCCAGTGTAAGGGTTATAAATCTTTCTATTGGTTTTCCGTGTCGGATTTTTGATCGACTGATGAGCCCTCTGGCACGCTTACTTGATTGGTTAAGCTTTACATACAGGGTTCTTTTCGTTGTGAGCGCGGGTAATCATTCAGACGATATGGATGTAGGGATGTCCTTTAGTGATTTTTCTGATCTCAGTATGGAACAACGAGATGAGGTTATCATACGACACTTAAACAATAATTTACGTTTTCAAAGATTACTTTCTCCTGCAGAAAGCATGAATGCTCTGACTGTAGGAGCGGCATTTTCTGATGATTCAGTTTACATCCCAGATGCGCGCCAAATTCTCCCTTGTTCGGATGAAATGGTAAGTCCGATAAGTGCTCTTGGTCGTGGATTAAACAATTCCATTAAACCAGATATTATTTATTACGGCGGCAGAAATACTGTAATGCAAAACATTATGAGTACCACTAAACTACATTGGCGTGAGACTTTAACAAAAGCGCCGGGAACTGTTTCTGCTGCCCCATTTGATATAACAGGTGGTGCCCAAAAAATAATGTATTCATATGGTACAAGCAATGCTGCTGCAATAACTTCGCATGAAGCCTCTTGGTGTTTTGATACATTATCAGATGTTTTTAGTGATGCTGGAGAAGTTCTGCCTTACGAATTTACTGCGTTGCTTATCAAAGCTATGTTAATTCACGGAGCTGAATGGGGCGAACTTTTTAAGAAATTCAATTTTGCTCTTGGTTCCCCACAAAGAGCATCAGACTATGTATATAGATTCTTCGGGTACGGGAAACCCAACATTGACAAGTCAGTTGAATGTACCAAAAATCGTATAACACT
>MVQK01000173.1 GCA_002067515.1 Pelotomaculum sp. PtaB.Bin013
GTGGAGCGCGGACAGGCGGCTCTTTTCCACCGGACTTCTGGCAATCGACACGTCACCGTAGCCTAAACCGGCTACCACCGGCATCAAGTAGAATACCAGGTTGTGCAATTCACCCGGCACGTCGGGTTTAATCAACGGCCACCAATCCGGCATTTCAACCACCCCCTGGACCGCACCGGTACCCGCCACGGCCAGCACTACGAGCGGTATCGGCCAGAATCGCTGCAGGGTAAAACCGCCGACCACCCGCCCGCCAGCCGCTTTAATAAAAGCGGGCGCCGCCCCCAGGTGGCCGCTAACCAGGATCAGAATGCTTTCCACCATGTGCAGCACGGCGACCAGGGCCATTATCTGCGGAATATTCACTTGAGGAAAGCCAAGAAGCAGGCTGGAAACAGCCAACACTCCGCCGGAATAAGCGAAGCATAAAAAACGCATGTTTATCAGCATGAGCAATATGGCCACCGGCCAAAGATAAATCAGATCCGGACCGGAAAGGGTCAGGCCGATAAAAACCATCAGGAAGCTTCCCGCCAAGCCGCCCAGCAACCCAAAGCCCGCCGCCATAATTACATCCGCCCAAGCCCTGCCGGATTTCTGATGAAAGAAACTTTCCCTCAATCTACCCATCCGTTGGTACTGCAAAGCGATTAAACCCACTATCAACAAAAAAACCGGCCAGAATTGGGGGTCCATGAACGCTTGCAGAAAGGACTTCAGGATTAAGGGTATAATCTCCGTAAAGGGATACAAACGCTTCACCTCGAATGCTTTAAGGCTCTTCTCCAATATCCAAAAAGCCGTGGAGATACTTTTCCCACGGCTATTAAAAAAACAAACTTAATTTCCCTATCCGGCTATTGCGATTTTCTCCTTAAGGATCTCCACAGCCTTATCTAGCTGAACATCATGAAGGCGATCATCCTGGGATTGCACCAGGATATCAGGTTGAATACCCTTTTCATGGATATCGTTCTTGGCCGGCGTCAGGTAACGGGCGGTAGTCAGCTTTAATCCCGCGCCGCCATCCAATCGAAATACCGTTTGAACAATCCCTTTACCAAAAGTTTTGGTCCCGACCAGAACTCCCGCACCGGTGTCTTTTACCGCCCCGGCCAGGATTTCAGCAGCGCTTGCGCTCCCCCCGTTGATTAACACCACAAACGGGAGCTGGATTGTTTTTCCTTCCGATTCATAAACTTGCTCGCGACCCACACGGTTATCTATATATACAATCGGCCCTTTTGGAATGAAATTTTTAGCCACTTCTACCGCCGAGTTGAGTTCACCGCCTGGATTATCCCGGAGGTCCAGAATAATCCCTTTTATCTTTTCGGTCTTCACTTTGGCCAATACTTCTTTTATTTCATCAGCGGTACGTTCTGTGAACTGGCTGATAACAATATGCTCGATGCTGTTGCCTTCCAAAGCCCGCCCCTCCACAGTAGGAACACTGATTTCCTCTCTGGTTAAGGTAAATTGCAACTGCTCCGGCACTCCCTGTCTGTTGATGCCGAGATTGACTTTTGAGCCGACTGGTCCACGCATCAGGTTTATCGCCGTGTCCAGATCAATGCCTTTCGCGTCACGATCGTCAATCCTGGCGATCACATCGCCTTCTCTTATTCCCTCCCTGGCTGCCGGCGTTCCCTGATAGGCTCGCACCACTGTCAGGTACTGTTCTTTTACACCCACTAAAATACCCAAACCGCCAAAGGATCCCCTGATCTGCTCTTGAAGATGTGAAAATGTTTTTGGATCAAGGTAAACCGAATACGGGTCACTCAGAGAATTGACAAGGCCTTTAATTGCCCCATCCATCAACTGGGTTGAGCTTACCGGATATAGATATTGCGTTCGCACCAGGGAGACGACCTTGACCAAATTGCCGACATTCCGGTAATTACTGGCCAGAAGTCCACCCATCACCAGAAATACAATAAATACAAACACTGCCAGTATATAACGCCATCTACCGTTCCTGGAACCAGCCCCGTAATCATAATAACTCAATGCCAAACACACCTGCCGTTCTTGTCCTATTACACATACGTTATTATACTACAATACTATGGCGGCTAGACTCAAATCCTCCGCGTCAGCAAAATAATTTTATCTTTGTATAACATTCGCTCTGTTTGGCGTACAATAAAAGATATTTGGATGACCTGTCAGTCATTACCAATGAAGCTCAACAATATGTCCTATTTAATATTCAAAGGGCAGCACCAAAAACCTGCCCTTATTAGTATTAACAACATTATATTTGTTTATCAAAACGCTGGAATTCCAAGGAAGTTTGCTCTAAGCAACTTTTAATTTTTATAACAATTTGCTTTCCGAGACAGCCCTACAAGTAATTTAACGGGTTGACCGGATCGCCGTCCACCCTCACAGAAAAATCCAGGTGCGGGCCGGTTGCCATGCCGGTGCTTCCCACTCTGGCGACAGCCTGGCCTTTGGTCACTTCCTCCCCGTTACCAACCAACTGCGCGGATAGGTGCGAATAAAGAGTGGTCAGGCCGCCGCCGTGGTCAATCATGACAATATTGCCATAACCGCTCATATAACCTACATCTATTACCACACCATCCTGGGCGGCTACCACGGTCGCACCTTCGGGAGCCGGAATATCAATCCCGTTGTGCATTTTGCTGGTGCCCAAAATGGGGTGCACGCGCATGCCGAATGGAGAGGAAATGTCCGTATAACCCGGTACCGGCCAGGTAAATCCCCCGGTGGAACGCGGCTGCGACTTCGAACGCCGGCTGGCGGCGATCTGGCGTAAAATGTCCTGCTCCTGAGCCTCTAAACGGGCAGCTTCCGATTCAATATCCCACAAGTTAGCACTGGCCTCTTTGAGCAAGGCATTTTTTTCACTTTGCTTTGCCTGCAACTCTTTACGGGTGGCTTCTTGCTCAGAAATCATGGCTACCAACCGTTCCTGCTGCACTTCCAAGTCTGCCTTCCGGTTGCTGATTTGCTGGCGATCGGATTTGACCTGATTTATAATGGAAATATCCTGCTGCACTACCCTTTTCAAGAGCTCGAAACGATTGACAAAATCACTGAAATCCTTAGACTCAAAAAGAACTTCCAAGTAACTGACGTTGCCCATCTCATACATGTTGCGCACTCTTTTATTCAATATATCAGTGCTATCGTTTAGTTTAGCTTCGGCTGCCGCCAGTTCCGCCTCTGTCTTACGCAAGTTTTCTTTGGCCTGTCCGAGGTTTTTTTCCAGGTCGTTCAGTTGGAGAGTCTTATCACTAATTGTACTATTTAGCGAAGCAACCTGCTGGGAGTAATCCTTGACCACACCCCTCGCCTGCTCGGCTTGGTTTTGCTTCTGGTTTAACTGCTCCCTGGTTTTGTTCAATTGTTGTTCAAGTTCATCACCATAAGCGGCTCCGATGGCTCCCGCCATAAAAACCAAGCCCATAACACCAGCCAGGATTTTTTTCTTTAAAAAGCTGAATTCCATTTAATCAAACCTCCAGGTCAACAATAATACAATTACGCTTTTAAGAACTTGCGCATGGAAATCATACTGCCGGCCGCTCCGATAAACAGCCCCAAAAGCAGCAATCCCTCCATTAAAGGCATAATTAAATTTCGGTCACTGACTAGTTGTAGAAAAGGCAATGAAATTTGAACACTGCCGATTAAAGAATAATAACCGAAAAATATAATGAAAACCGCCACCAACGAGCCGGTCAAGCCCAGAAATATTCCTTCAAGCAAAAATGGAAAGCGGACAAACCAGTTTGTCGCTCCGAGGAACTTCATAATCCCGATTTCCCGGCGCCTGGCAAAGACAGAAAGACGAATAGTGGTGGCTATTAAAAAAACAGCCGCGACCCCCAGTAAAATCATCAGAACTAAACCCGCTGTGCGCACCCAGCGGCTAAAAGCCATCAGGTTTTCGACCACTCCCTGGCCATAGCGAACTTGATCCGCTTGAGGCAGACTTTCTAATTGACGGGCCAGCGGCGCCACTTGTTCAACAGTACGTGTTTTGATTTTGAAGGCATCCGGCAGTGGATTTTTTTCCTCCAGGCCGGTAAGAATGTCTTTCTTATCCCCAAGATTCTTTTTCATTTCCTCCAAAGCCCGCTGTTTAGTAACGAATTCAACCTGAGCGACATCGGGCATGGTTTTAATCTTGTCTTCAATTTGTTTTACCTGGGCCGGAGTCGTATTATCTTTTAAAAAAAGGCTGATTTCTATGTTTGATTCCAGGTTGGCAGCCATTTGGCCGGCATTTACCACCAGCAGCAGGGAACTGCCCAGGATCAGCAAGGATACGGCGACTACCCCCACCGAGGCCGCGGAAAGCCAACTATTGCGCAAAATTGACTGGACAGCCTCACGGAAATAATACCGGATGGTGCTAAGCCTCATAGCGATATGTCCCTTCCTTCTCATCCCGCACAATTAGTCCGCCGGCCAACTCCACAACGCGTTTCTTCATGGCGTCCACAATATCCCAGGCATGAGTGGACATAATAATGGTAGTACCCCTGCGGTTTATATCCAAGAACAATTTCATCAAATCACGAGAGGTGTCGGGGTCCAGATTGCCGGTCGGTTCATCGGCGATAATTAACAACGGGTTATTCACGATAGCGCGGGCTACACTCACCCGTTGCTGCTCGCCGCCGGAGAGATGGTCGGGAAACACATCGGCCTTCTTGGCCAGGCCGACCATATTGAGAACTTTAGGCACTACTTTCTTTATTTCCCTGCCGGACGCCCCGATTACCTCCATAGCAAAGGCTATATTTTCAAACACAGTTTTTTGCGGCAACAAGCGGAAATCTTGAAAAACCATGCCGATTGAACGCCGCAGATATGGAATTTCCCGCTGGCGCATACGGGCGACATTTTTCCCGTTAAAGATTACCTGGCCGCGATTTGGAAGCTCCTCCCGGTAAATCAACTTGGTTAATGTTGACTTCCCGGCCCCGCTGGGGCCTACCAGAAAGACAAACTCACCTTTGCGGATTTGGAGAGTGACATCAGATAAAGCTTTGACATTGCCGGGATAGATTTTGGTGACATTATAAAAATTAATCAAACACCCACCCCGCTTATTAACTGTAATGAAGACATAAAACACGTTGGGGTAACAT
>MVQK01000174.1 GCA_002067515.1 Pelotomaculum sp. PtaB.Bin013
CCCTCTTCAATTGGGGCAATTAAGGCATAACAATGTTGCCCATTATTGTTTATTTCTGTTGGGCTTGCCGCAGTGAGAAACAAAACGAGAAAAAGTCCTCCAAGTAATAATAACAAACTACTCTTATTATTCATTGATTATCCTCCCGATGATGATTTTATATACTAAATCATACCAGCCCCAGTGTTAAATCTTTATAAAGTTTTAACATTGGGTTTTAAAGAATAATGGAATTGCTCAAAATCACAAACTTTACAAAGATTTAACACCGGTTTTGGTAATATGTATTCTAGATGCTATTTCGAAAATAGACAATTGATTGTAAAAAAGGAGCAAACATGAAAAAGCTAGCTTTCCTAGTATTGTTGATCGTCACCGTTTTATCCGGGACGTTAGTTGGAAAAGCAATTGCCTCTAACGGTTTTGATGCATACTCCATGACAACTCACAAGATTGAAAATGGAAATTTAACGAATAAGGTTACCGACCTTATTTCTTTTACTTCACAAAATATCGAAAATGAGAAAAATAATGATTCCAAACTCGTCTCAATTAATAATGTCAGTGATAATGTCATAGATTCATCACCTTCTACCGACGAGGAAATTCTTCAGGAATTGTCTCGGTATAAAGACTTGGAGAACACCTATCTAATGCAACCAGGCTGGACATCAATAACATTTGACCAATATGACCTCCTACCATTGAATAGTCCCAAACCCTTACCATCACAATATCGAAAAGAGTTCTGGAGCCATTTTGATGGAAATCAAAAGGTGACCGAGCAGGTGGATTATCTTATTTCTTCCGAAACCGGTAAGGTCCCATTAGGGGTATTTGTGAATGGCGAATTAACCTCCCTGTGGAATGATGGTCAAAAAGTAAAAAAGGATCCTTATACACCGGCTTACGATTTGTACCTTGTGAGCAGCATTCAGACTCTTGTGGAAAGTAACTCCCCACTTGAATTATCCTTCAAACAGGAAATATTGGCTAATCAATCCGTATCCTTGATTGAACTCCGCACTCAGTTTTCCACAACAGACAAACAATGGATCAATATTCAATTGGACAAGCCGGTATGGGGGCAATACGAGAAGTTCACTTTTAACTCTCAAACAGGATTATTGTTGAAATATGAACATTATTATGTTCTGGATGATATGTCTTTGGTTCTTTCATCAGTAACAGATAATTTCGAATACAGCGTAGCATCTGAAGCGCCATCTGATGTCACTAATCTAATTGCAACTGGAGGAAAATAACATGAAAAACAAGATATTTCACGCCCTTATGGTTGCAATGGGTATCTGCTTTTTGCTTACTGGAACTGTTTTCGCTGCAACGTATACGCACATCGGACCAGGTAGCACTGTTGGTGGGGTAAATGTTAGCACCAGTTCTTATATCACAACCAGCTCCTACAGTTTTCTCACTCAAGGGAACAGTACAGCTTGGTCTTCGATCAGCCGGATTGGTGGGAATACATTTGCTTCTCGTGAATGGTGTGGTGGTTCTATTAGAAATTCTGCGAATCATGGAGGGTGGGTGGGTTATAACGTCTCTTCAAAAACGATAAATGGCGGTTTGGTCTGGGGGGCTCGATGTACGGATCAATCTGGTAGTACTGCTGCTCAGCATGATTTTTCAAACGCTGGCGAAACGTGGCAGCCATATTTTTACTCACCGTTAGATCCAAGACCATGACAAATAAAAACCGAAATCGAAACAATCAACCTAAGGAGAAAAGAATGAAAACTCACAAATTGCAACCAATTCTTACTTTGACTATTTTGGCAGTTTTGGTTCTTACCCTATTGCCAACGAACTCTGTATTTGCTGCTACTTGTACTGGTTCAGGATGTAATGGGATAGACCCCCAAGGTACAACTTGTTGGAACGATGCAACTATTGCAAATTGGGCTTGGGGGTCTGATGGTACGATGAAAAACAGAAATATGTACTCACCAGGCTGCGTTTCCAATTGGTCATACACCCTATATCCAACTGCAACATATCTCGCTGCTGAAACTGTAGGTGTTTTTAGATATGAGGCTCCTAGAACATATACCTACGTTTGGAACAGTATGTGGGATGGGAGTGGATTAGTGTGCACGCGCGGATATAAAGGTTCCTCCCAAGGAAACTACGATATCTATTCCAACAGCGTGTGCGCATAAATAATTAACCTAAATATGAAAAAAAGGAGATTTACGATGAAAAAGCATTTTCTTTTTTTGGGAATTGTAATTTTCGCAACAGTATTGAGTTTTGCTTTGTTCAATTCTCTGACGAAAGCACAAGCAAACTCCAGTGTTCTGTCCGCCAACAATAATATAGCCTTACAGAAGGTCGAAATCCATCAGAATGACATTCAAGCTGAACTCTGCATTTTCTTGCCATCACTCGAACAGTGGGGCCCTTACGCTACCCTAATTGTAGATGGAAAGGTCATTTCAAACAGCGAGGTGGCATTGATTAACGCCAAAGATCCGAATACGGCGAAATCTCAAACCAGATGTTATCAATTTACATTCCCTGTCACTGTGACAGAAAAGATGTCCAAAACAGCGGTATTAAAGCTGGAAAAACTCACAGCGGATTATCAAGGTGGCTTGTTGACAGAGACTGGTTTAGTGGCGATTAAAAAGCGACTTCAAGAAACTCAACCCCAAATTGATTTTACTGTCGTCATCGAAAAAGGTAAGGGCGGGGGTGGTGCCTATATTCAAATTCTCGCTAAACCAGACGGTATGAGTGATGACCAGGCATTCCAATTGATCCAACAAGCAACGATCGAAGAAGTGCCTGAAACTTGGCAAGAAGTAGTAAATTTGCAATAACAAAAGATAAAAAGACTATCCGGTGGAGACTTGTTTCTACCTCTATCGGATAGTCTTCTTTATTTTCCACCAATTATAAAAAAGAAAAGGTTATGATGACCAAACCAAGGATTCTTTACAAGCGAATATTACTTTGTGTTTTCGTTGTTTTCCTATTGACTGGCTGTGTTTCAGAACAACAATCAACCAAAGAACCCACGACCCAGATATTTTTTTCCACAGCGATCAGAGCCACTCACCCTTATACAACTGCCACAGTTTTATCTCCTGCTCAGACATTGGTTCCAGTAATGACATCCACATCATCGCTAGATAAAGCCTCTTTTGTTAGTGAAAATTATCCAGATAATTCAATTTTGAAACCTGGCGAGGCATTTACAAAGACCTGGGAGATAAAAAATACTGGCGCTTCTACATGGACCACGAATTATCATCTGGTGTTAATTGCTTCTCCAGAGGGAAATACGCTAGGATCTGTTCCCCAGATTAGTTTCTCACAACAAACTTCACCAGGAGAGACAATGTTACTCTCTGTTCCCTTGACCGCACCTCAATCCGAGGGGATTTATAGTGTGTACTGGGCGATAATAAATGAAGCCGGGGAAATAATCCCTGTAGATGGTGGTAATTTATGGGTAAAAATCCATGTCAGTAAATCTGGCCAAACTTCTTCATCAGTTTCTGGCGGGGAGATATCTGCTAATGGTATCACCATTACAATAACAAATATCTCTTCTGATGAGCAAACCACCACAATAAATCTATGCTTATCGGTATCATTGCATACATACTCATTGGATCAAAGTCCGAAATTATTGATTAATCAAGTTCAGGTACCTTTTGTATCTGGGGGCAGTGATTTTTCAAGCGGAGAAGGATGTATGGTAGTTACCTACCAGGCAGGCGCAAACGACATTGAGAAATCTAGCGATGTGAAGTTGATTATAGATGGCAGCCTTCGAATGTCTCCTCCACCTGGTGATCCGAATGTGGCTTGTCAGACTGCCCGTCAAAATCTGATCATCGAATACCCAGGTATCAATTTTCAATGTAATTTCAGCATGGCAGGTTATTATACTGATCTAGAATTGCCTAGTGGAATGACACAGACACTGGCAAACTCTATAATAATCGACACAATTGAGGGGGCGATTTATGGGCCATGGACGATAAAAATCAAATGAGTGCTGCATTGAAAAAAACTTTATACATCAGTAAAATACTAAATGGATTGTTGATCGTCTGCTTTGTTGTCACTGGGTGTAATTATCAATGGGTAAAAGATCTTTCTGTTGAAAGGACTTCAACATCCGTTAATAATGCCAATGTAGATCTAGAAATCACCTGGGCTTACCGCGATGAAGGACGTCTGGGAATAGAGATCCTTGTGAAAAACTATCCACTTGCCCAGGAAGCCACTCTACAATGCCCAATTACGCGTATTGATCTAGAGAACGGTGGGAAAAGCTATCTGCTCTACAAGAATCCTGATCAGATCTCCCTGGATGAGCTTTATAAAATCAAAAGCCATAACAATTGGTATTGCGCAATTAAACGACATCAGGGTGGATTTACCGATTACCTATTTAGCCTGACTCATTTCAATGAAGATCGTTCTTTGCCGGATGGTACTAATTATTTTCAAAATGACCCCTTACCAGAATTATTCGATTCATCCGTTATCCTTATTGAATTGGGTCAGGTAAACGCATTATTCGGACCACAATCAATGGCTACCTTACCCTTTCTGGGTTCTTTTACACTCGATGTAAAATACTCTGAAATAAAAGAAAAACTAACGTGGCAAAATTCACAAAAATTTATCGGGGATAGCATTGTCATCCAGGTAAATCGAGTAGCCTTGAATCCATCAGTGACCTGGCTGAACGCTTGTATCATGATACCCGATAATCACAATTGGATTCCTCAAGCAAAACTAGAATCAAATGGATATTTAGCCTATTCTACAGATTACCTGCCCATATATCCTGCATACCCTTCCACATCTTTCGTGAGTGATCAGAGGTGTTTTATTTTTACCATCCCTTATAGTTATTCTATAGGTTCTCCACTATCAGATTTCCAAATAGGAATTAATCAAGTGATTATTGATAACACTAATCCTGGACAGGTGGAGATGAAAGATTGCGAAGCTGTGAGTAGAGAAATTAGAGAACTGAAAAGTATTCAAATTTACTGCTGGAAATATGAAACGAACGGTCAGCCACAACACTGGTTTCAAGTGGTTTCTTATCCAGATAATATGACCTACCAAGAAGCATACGACAT
>MVQK01000175.1 GCA_002067515.1 Pelotomaculum sp. PtaB.Bin013
TGTTTGGGCAATGTTTGCAACCCTGGCCACAGGCACATATTCAATTGCACCGGCGGACGATTTGGCCACGGTGGGCGTTAACGGGGCAGAACGGCGACGCGGGATAATCACCCCATGCGCACCCGCTGCATCCGCTGTACGCAGGATCGCCCCCAGATTATGGGGATCGCTGATTTCATCAAGCAGGATTAAAAAAGGCTCCTCGCCCGGCTGTACCGCCTCTATGATGTCTTCGACCGCCACATAAGCCTTGGGCGATACCAAAGCGATAACTCCCTGATGAGAGGTTTCCGATACAAACTTATTCAGCCCTTGTTTTTCCACCTTTTGCACAAGGATGCCTTTACCCCTGGCTAAAGCAAAAATTTCCTGCAAGGGTCCCGAATTACTTTCCTTAGACATCAATATCTTATTAATCGGCCTGCCGCCCCGCAGCGCTTCACGCACCGGGTTGCGGCCCGCTATAATGTCGTCCAGGTGACTCTCTCCTTAATCAGTAGTCAGAATTCAGAAGTCAGGAGTCAGAATAAAAAATTTCTTAATCTTTTTTAGTTATTCTGACTCCTGACTCCTGACTCCTGAATACTTATTTTTTTATCCTAGCTTCCTTTAGTAATTTCATCGCTTCAGCTTTAATTATAACTTTCCCCCGGCAGTCTTGATGCTGCATTTCATTTTCGGGACAATAGCCTAAAACCTTACAATTTGGCCCGGCATTAATAAATAAGTCAGGCGCCGCCGCTTTACAAAGCGCTAACATTTTATTTGCCAAATCCCTAATTTCATCTTGCGCTCTTTTACAACAACGAATACTGAACCAGTCTGATAATGCATGCGCGTTCATGCCTATTATTGCTTTGAATTCTGTCGCTTGTGGTTTTAAGTACCTCAAGTCCTCTTCCGGAAAACCATCTCTTACTCCGGCCTCGTACCAATTTTCTATCATATCCAGAATTTCATCCACACCAATATTATAGTTTAGTTCGACAACTTCATCAGGCAGATAATTTTGCAAGGGTGTTCCATCAGTTAGAGTTAATGCCCCTACCGGCAACTTATAGCAAACTCTGTTATTCTCAATATTTTTTGGTATAACGATATCGAACGATCTTTTTCCATCTTTATTCAAACGTCCGGTTTTAATCATGTACGAAGCTATTCTTTTTCTGACCAGCTGAATTTCTGTGACCCTGGCAAAACCCTCTATTCCAAAAATAAAATAATCAAATTCAACAGCTGCTTTATGCCCGCTGTTCACAATTCTTAGAACCAATTCCTTAGAGTAAGGCCTAGCGATAATCTCATCTAAGGATTTCTCAGAACCAACAAACCTGGCAGCAATATCTGTATAAATCTTACCCCCGCCGGCAATAAGCTGAACCTTACCTTCACCAACATAATTTTTATTCAAGCTTATTCACTCTCCCATGGCACTTCTTCGCCCGCTACTTCCAGTGCCGCTTTAATGATCTCGCCGAGCCGTGCGGTATCTCCTTTCAAATAGAGGTAACCGATCAGGCATTCCAGAGCAGTGCTTTGCCGGTATTCGATTACCCCGGCGCTACGTGGAATGTGGGGTGATTTTGCGTTCCGGCCGCGGCGTGATATTGACGCTTCTTCTTCGGTAAGTCTTCCTTCCAGGGCGCGCAACACCCGGGCTTGCGCCATGGCATTTACATATTTAACCGCTTCTTTGTGCAGCCGGTTTACTTTAACAGCACCGCGCCCGACAAGATGGCTGCGCACTGCCAGTTCATAAACAGCGTCCCCTACATAAGCCAGGACCAGCGCCGGCAGTTCATCGGGGCGTTCGACCTGACCAATTCCAATATCCGTTAAGCTTAACAGCAATCTTATCCCTGCTTTTTCCAACGAACTCCCTGCGGGGTATCCTCCAGAATAACGCCAAGTTCTTTAAGCCCATCCCTGATCCGGTCGGCTGAAGCCCAATCCTTCTTTTTGCGGGCTTCCTGCCGCACCTCAATAACCAGGTTGATCAGCCCTTCGACCAGCCCGGCGCTGTCATCCGGCACATTATCCAGGATTATATCACCCGTGTTTTTGTCAACCTTGAAAATACCGATCACATCGTTAAACGAGATGAATAATTCCTTCGCTTTCAGAAGAACCTCGCGGTCCGAAGGTGACAATGTCCCTCCCAACCGCTGGATGGCGGTGTTCACTTCTCTGGTAAGGTCAAAAATAACACTAATGGCCAGGGCAGTGTTAAAGTCATCGTCCATCGCGGCTTCAAACGAGCTTTTTAGAGAATCCAGCGCGGCGCCAAGCTCCGCTGACACCAGCGTATCCCCTTCTTTCCGGGGTTTGCTCAGGGCTTCGGACAGTAAACGTAAGCCGGTCTTGATCCTCTCCAGCCCCCGCCCGGCAGCGGAAAGTTTTTCATCGTCAAAGTCCAGCGGGCTCCGGTAATGAGTGGACAACAAAAAGAACCGGACCAGTTCCCCAGGATATTTCCCTAAAATATCACGCACCAGGAAAAAGTTCCCGAGAGACTTGGACATTTTCTCCTCATTTACAGTGATAAAACCGTTATGCATCCAGTAGCGGACAAAAGGCTCGCCAGTGGCCGCTTCACTCTGGGCTATTTCATTCTCGTGGTGTGGGAAAACCAGGTCAAACCCGCCCCCGTGGATGTCGAAGTTTGAGCCAAGGTATTTCAGCGACATGGCGGAACATTCAATATGCCAACCCGGCCGTCCAGGCCCCCAAGGGCTGTCCCATGAAGGTTCGCCAGGTTTGGCGGACTTCCAAAGGGCGAAGTCCATCGGATCACGTTTCCGCTCGTCCACGTCGACACGCGCCCCGGCCTGCATATCCTCAAGGCTCCGGCCGGACAGTTTGCCATAACCGGCAAATTTCCGCACTTCAAAATAAACATCGCCGTCAACCACATAAGCCGTCCCGTTTTGCACCAGCTTATCCACCATATCGATAATATCCGGGATATGCTCGGTTACTTTCGGGTTTTTATCCGCGCGCCAAACATTCAGATTATCCGCGTCCTTAAAAAATTCAGAGATATACTTACTTGCCAGGTCAGGGGGATTCATCCCTTCCTCCCCGGCACGCTTAATAATCTTGTCATCCATATCGGTAAAATTTTGTACATATGTCACGTCGTAGCCTTTATGTTTCAAATACCGTCGGACAGTGTCAAAAAAAACCAACGGCCGCGCGTTGCCGAGGTGAATGTAGTTATAGGTAGTGGGACCGCAGACATATATGCCTACCTTGCCGGGTTCCCGCGGTTGAAAGGTCTGCTTGCGTCTGGTAATGGTATTGTAAATCTCCATCGTCCGGCCTCCTTCAATTCAGTAGTCAGTATTCAGTAGCCAGTAGTCAGAATAACCCGTTCAAATGCTACAGGAATTACTAACTTTTTGTAAATTAAAGTTTTGTTTTTGGAAATATCATTGTATCCAATATTTTCGCAAGAATCAGGTAATACCGGTATTCTTCAACAGAACCCCGTACAATATTTAGATAGCAGATTTTATTCGTTTTGCTACGTTTATGGAAATATACTGCAATGTTCGCTGTTATAAGACGGCGACACCCCAAAATTGCGACGACGAACCGTATATCTTATGCTTCGGAAACACCCGGATAGACGATAAACCGTTCTCTTATTCTCCTTCAAAATAAACATTACCAATTTTCATCGATATGATGGTGAAGCGAAGCTTCATAGTCGTCTGACTACTGAATACTGACTACTGTCTACTGACAAATTTGCTTCATCGTGAAATCATGTCCAACGCCCTGTCAAGGCGGCTATAAATTTTATCTTTGCCGAGGATGACCATAACCTGATTGAGTTCGGGTCCGTGGGTGCTGCCGGTCAGCGCTACCCGCACTGGCATAAACACCTGCTTGCCTTTGAAACCGGTTTCCTTGCCGACTTCTTTTAACAAAAGCTTCGCCTCGGAATTAGTCAACTCACCGCTGCCGGCCACTTTATTGCGCAAGGCGGCCAACACTGCCGGCACCTGCTCACCTGACAGAATTTCTTTTGCCTCATTCTCTTTCACCTCAATCATGTCCGCAAAAAAGAAAGCTACATGGCCGGTAATCTCCGATAAACAGGTGAGGTATTCCCTGACGGCATCCACCACCATTTTAACCCATTCGTATTTTGGCTGCGATAACGGTGTCGTAATATACCCGGCTTTTTCTAAATAAGGGATGGCCAAATCCGTAATTTCTCCCAAGGGCGCCTGCCGGATATAATGCCCGTTCAGCCAGTTCAATTTATCAAGGTCAAATACAGCGGGGCTTTTAGCCACTCTTTCCAGGGAAAACTGCTGTTTTAAAGCTTCAATAGTAAGAATTTCCTCTTCACCCCCGGGCGACCAGCCCAGGAGAGCCAAAAAGTTATCCAACGCCTCGGGCAAGTACCCTTTTTCCTGATATTGCTCAACCGCCGTAGCGCCGTGGCGCTTGCTCATTTTACTCCGGTCTTTCCCCAGAATAAGCGACACATGGGCGAATTCAGGTGAAGGCCAACCAAGAGCCTCGTACAACAAAATCTGTCTCGGAGTGTTCGGCAAGTGCTCTTCCGCCCGGATTACGTGGCTCACCGACATTAAATGATCGTCAACAACCACGGCAAAATTGTAGGTGGGAATACCATCAGACTTTAATATAATAAAGTCTCCGATACCGTTGCACTCGAAAGACACATCTCCACGTACCAAGTCATTGACGTTGACCACTTTACCTTCTGGAACCCGGAAACGTATAACGGGCTGACGGCCGGCAGCCTCCAACCAGGATTGTTCTTCCGGGGACAAGTTGCGGCAACGGCCTAAATATCTGGGCATCTCGCCTTTCTTCAAAAGCGCGTCCCTTTCCGCCGCCAGTTCTTCCTCTGTGCAATAACAGCGGTAAGCGAGACCTTCTTGCAGCAAGTGTTCAATATACTCCCGGTAGATACCGAGTCTTTCTGTTTGCCGGTAAGGTCCGTGCGGTCCCCCGACTTCCACTCCCTCGTCCCAGTCCATGCCGAGCCAGCGTAAAGCCGCAAGTATATTTTCCTCCGACTCCTTGGTGGAACGCTCCATGTCGGTATCTTCTATTCTTACAATAAACGTACCGCCGTAACGGCGGG
>MVQK01000176.1 GCA_002067515.1 Pelotomaculum sp. PtaB.Bin013
ATATTGGGCCGTATTGCCGGACCCGGGGAGGTGGAGTAAATGGAATTACAGGGAAAAACCTGGAAGTTTGGTTCGGATGTCGACACCGATGCTATCATTCCAGCCAGATACTTGAACACTTCGGACCCAGCCGAACTGGCCAGACACTGTATGGAGGACGCCGACCCGGCGTTTCCCGATAAAGTAAAGCCCGGCGATATGATTATCGCAGGCAAGAACTTCGGCTGCGGGAGTTCGCGTGAGCATGCTCCCATCGCAATTAAAGCAGCCGGTGTGTCCTGTGTGATCGCAAAAACCTTTGCCCGGATTTTTTACCGCAACGCTTTTAATATCGGCCTGCCTATCTTTGAGGCGCCTGAAGCCGCCGAGGATATCAAAGAAGGCGATGAATTAACGGTTGACGCTAGTTCCGGTGTTATAATCAATAAGACCACGGGCAAGACTTACCAGGCCACGCCGGTGCCGCCTTTTATGCAGCAGATCATCGCGGCGGGTGGGTTGATTAATTATGTGTCGGAAAGGATGAAACAATAGTGTACAAAATAGGTGTGCTGCCTGGCGATGGAATTGGTCCCGAGATTACCGTCCAGGCTGTCAGGGTGCTCGAAGCGGTGGGCCGCCGCTATGGACGCGATTTTAAGTTTACCGAAGGGTTGATCGGTGGTGCCGCTTATGACGCGGTAGGTCATCCGCTGCCGCCCGAAACACTGGATTTATGCCACAACAGCGACGCTATTCTCTTGGGGGCTGTCGGCGGGTCCAAATGGGATGACTTGCCCTCGCACTTGCGTCCGGAGGTGGGGGCGCTTTTGCCTTTGCGCAAAGAGTTGGGCCTTTACGCCAACCTGCGCCCGACCAGGGTGTTTCCCGCCCTGATTAACGCTTCCACTTTAAAGCCGGAAGTTGTTTCCGGCCTGGATATCTTGGTGGTCAGAGAACTGACAGGCGGCCTGTATTTCGGCAAGAAATCGAAAGAGCCGCTGGCCGGCGGCGGTTACCGGGTGATTGACACACTGGAATATACTACCCCGGAAATTGAGCGGATCGCCCACTTGGCTTTCCAAATGGCCAGAAAGCGGCGTAATAAGGTAACCTCCGTCGACAAGGCCAATGTATTGGAAAGCTCCCGCTACTGGCGGGAAGTCGTGACAGCCATCGGAACAGAATATCCCGATGTGGAACTGGATCATTATTACGTTGACAACTGCGCCATGCAGCTGGTTAAGAATCCTAGACAGTTTGACGTCCTGGTTACCGAGAATATGTTCGGGGATATCCTGAGCGACCAGGCTTCGATGCTTTCCGGTTCTCTGGGGATGCTGGCCTCGGCGAGCATCGGTGGTGAAATTGGCCTTTACGAGCCAAGCCACGGCTCCGCGCCCAAATATACCGGCATGCAGCGCGCCAATCCCATTGCCACCATTTTGTCCGGCGCCATGCTCCTGCGCTTTTCATTAAACCTGGAGGAAGAGGCCGACTGCATCGAGCGCGCTATCACCAAAGTGCTGGACCTGGGTTACCGGACGGCAGACTTGATGGAAGAAGGCAAAGAACTGGTGAATACCATCCAGATGGGAGACCGTATCATTGAGCAGATTGAGTCCGGAGTTTAAATGAGGTGACGTAATGCATCCTGTGCAAATTTACGATACCACGCTCCGCGATGGAGCCCAATCGGGAGGGATTTCTTTTTCCTGTGAGGACAAAATTAAAATAGCCCAATACCTGGATAAAATGGGTTTTCACTATATAGAAGGAGGCTGGCCCGGCTCAAACCCCAAAGATCTTGATTTTTTTCACAGGATTCGTGGGTATACTATGAAACACGCCAAAATAGCCGCCTTCGGCTCAACCCGCAGGCCGTCGGTAGCGGTGGAAGATGACCCGAGTGTCAAGTCAATTCTTGACGCGCAAGTTCCGGTGGCGGCAATTGTCGGGAAGAGCTGGGACTTTCATGTGCGCCGGGCGTTGGGCACCACACTTGAGGAGAACCTGTCGATGATCCGTGAAACCGTGGCCTACCTGAAAAGCTGCGGCATGGAAGTAGTCTATGACGCCGAGCATTTTTTTGACGGATATAAAGCCAACGCCGCATACGCCCTGGATACTGTCAAAGCTGCCGAGGAAGGCGGGGCTTCGACAGTGGTGCTGTGCGACACGAACGGGGGCAGTTTGCCCGCGGAGATTGCGGAGCTGGTGCAGGTGGTCCGGAGCCGCTTGAGTGTTCCTATCGGCATTCACGCGCATAATGACGGTGAAATGGCGGTGGCCAATTCCCTGATGGCGGTGCAGGCCGGAGCGGTACAGGTGCAGGGGACGGTCAACGGTTACGGTGAAAGGTGCGGTAACGCCAACCTGTGTTCAATAATTCCCAACCTTACGCTAAAGTGCGGCGTTGAAACCATCCCGCGCAAGAAGCTGGCCCGCCTGACCGAGATGTCCCATTTTGTCAGTGAAGTGGCCAATGTCAGCCCCGATCCGCACAGGCCGTATGTCGGGGTGAGCGCTTTCGCCCACAAGGGCGGCGTGCATGTCAGCGCGCTTCTGAAAGATTACAAAACCTACGAGCATATTGAGCCCGAGTTGGTGGGCAATCAGCGCCGGGTGCTGGTTTCCGAGCTTTCCGGCATGTCCAATTTGCTGTATAAATACAAAGAGCTGAATCTCCAGGTGGACCAGCAAGATCCGGAAGGAAGGCGTATTTTAGAGGAAATAAAACAAATGGAAAACCAGGGCTTTCAGTTCGAGGGAGCGGAAGGATCATTTGTCATCCTCCTGCGCAAAGCTTTTAACGGGTATCATGAGCCGTTTTCCCTGGAGGCCTTGCGTCTGATTACTGAAATTAAGGAAAATAACCCGGCATATTCCGAAGCGATTATTAAAATGAAAATGGGCGACCGGGTGGTGCACACCGCCGCGGAAGGCAACGGCCCGGTGAATGCCCTGGACAATGCCCTGCGCAAGGCTCTCGAAGAAGTTTACCCGGAAATCAGGTCAATGCATCTTTCCGACTACAAGGTCCGTGTACTTGATGAAAAGGACGGAACCGGAGCAACGGTGCGGGTCCACATTGAAACCAGCAACGGCAAACGTTCCTGGGGCACGGTGGGTGTTTCCCAGAACATTATTGAAGCCAGCTGGCAGGCGCTGGTCGACAGTGTCGCTTACGGCCTGCTCGAAGACGATAACCATGACACTCCGGCTTAACAAGCCGGAGATGTGTTTTTCACGATAGTAAGGAAGGCGGTAATACCGGTGGAACAGTATTGGCTTCCAAGCCTTGATTATCTCAAGACAATACTCAAATTTAACTTGAGTAGTGTTATTGATATATTGATCGTGGCTTTTGTGGTATACAAGCTGATGCTTTTGATCAAGGGGACCAGGGCAGTCCAGTTAATCAAAGGACTGGCTGTCTTGCTGGTCGCCACCGCGCTTTCCAATATGCTGAACCTTTATACCATGAATTGGCTTTTGAGGCAGGCCATGACCGCGCTGGTGGTGGCCTTGCCGGTGGTGTTCCAGCCCGAACTGAGAAGAGCGCTGGAAAAGCTTGGCCGCGGAAAGTTCTTGAGTTATACTCAGCTGACCCCGCTCGCGCCGGTTGAAGTCGGGCAGGTCAAGGTGATTGCCGAGATTACCAGATCCGTGATGATCCTGTCGAAAAACAAAATCGGGGCGCTGATAGTCATTGAAAGAGAAACCGGCCTCGGAGAGCATATCGACAATGGCTTGAAAATCGACGGGATTGTATCGGCGGAATTTCTGGTAAATATTTTTATTCCGAAAACCCCCCTCCACGACGGAGCGGTGATCATCAGGGGCGACAGAGTTGCCGCCGCGGCCTGCTTTTTGCCCCTCAGCGAAAGCCCTTACCTTACCAGCGGTTTAGGCACCAGGCACCGGGCCGGGATTGGCATCAGCGAGCATTCCGACGCGGTCGCCGTGATAGTTTCTGAAGAAACCGGCACTATATCTATAGCGGTGGAAGGTGCGCTCAACAGGAATTTAGATGAATCAGGCCTGCAGGAAAAGCTCACGGAGTATTTAAACAACCGGCAGGGTAATTCATTATCGTCGCTCTGGCACAGGAGGTAGCGATGGTGCGCATAGACTGGCAACGTAATTCAATAAAATTCCTTTCTGTTTTTCTTGCTATTATTCTATGGATATATGTCAGCAATGAGCAAAACCCCACTACGGACAAGGAGATCAATGTGAACCTGGAAAATAGCGGTCTTGCTCAGAATTATTTAATTACCGGCGGGATGCCTGAAAGTGTTAGAGTGAAGGTGCACGGGAACAAGACCCAATTGGCCAATATAGCTCCGGGAGACTTTCGGGCCCTGGTCAGCATACCTGAAGGAGAAACCGGCGAAGTCACTGTACCTGTCCAGGTGAGCTCCCCACCGGGTCTCCGGGTGGTGCAAGTCTATCCGAATGAGGTCAACGTGACAATCGACTCATTAGTAGAAAAAGTGATCCCGGTTGCCGTCAACCTGCGCGGGAAACCCCCGCAAGGATATGTCGCTCAGACACCGCTGTGCCAGCCCAGTACGGTAATCGCCAGGGGGCCAAGCAAAGCTGTAACTGAGGTAAGTCAAGCCACCGCCGTAGTAGATGTCCAGTCCGCCACGCAGGATATAGAGCTGAGCCTCACGGTTACCACAGGCAATCTGAGCGTTTCTTTGAATCCTTCAATGGTGCGGGTGATAGTTCCAATCACCAGTTCAGCCATACCCAAGACTGTACCCGTGCAGCCCCAGTTGACCGGTACTCCGGCCACCGGCTTCGCAGTGGCGCGGGTTGTATCTGATCCGGCTGTTGTGCAGGTATTGGGACCGCCGGAGGCAACCGGAGCTGTAACTCAAATAAAAACGGAGCCCGTGGACATTCGCGGCATTGATAAAAACCTTGTCAAAGAAGTTGCTTTGATACCTGTATCCGGCGTTGCCAATATTTATCCCAACCGGGTGAAAGTACAGGTGGAAGTTAATAAGATAGAAGCGCAGCAGCAACCGCCGCCAAGCGATGGCGGAACCACGCCGCAAAAGCCATAAACTACCTTTGCAGGCGATTAACCGGGCATTTCCGGATAACATAGAATATATTA
>MVQK01000177.1 GCA_002067515.1 Pelotomaculum sp. PtaB.Bin013
GTGATCGGCTGTCATTCCGTGAACGGGGTGGCCAAACTGCACACTGAAATCGTTAAGAGCCAGGTTTTTCAGGGGTTTAATGTTATTTATCCGGATAAATTCAACAACAAAACGAACGGAGTCAGCCACAGGCGCTTTTTATTGCATGCCAATCCGTCCTTAGCCGGATTTATTACCGAGGCAATCGGTCCCAAATGGATTGAAGACCCGGGAGAATTGCATAAATTGCTTGAACTGCAGAATGACGCTGTTTTTTTACATTACTTAAGCAAAGCTAAGAAACAAAATAAAATTAATTTTGCCGGGGCTGTCAAGGCGAAATTCGGTTTGGAACTCGACCCGTCTTCTATTTTTGATATTCAGGTGAAAAGGTTCCACGCCTATAAACGCCAGTTATTAAATGTCCTAAAAATTATGGATCTGTACAATCGCCTGAAGGAACAGCCGCGGCTCGCCATGTTTCCCCAGACCTTTGTGTTTGCGGGAAAGGCGGCTCCCGGTTACTACTATGCCAAAACGGTGATCAAGCTCATTAATACCCTGGCGCAAAAGATTAACAACGATCCAGAGGTGAATCAGCTCATTAAAGTCGTTTTTCTGGAGAATTTCAATGTGACCTTAGCTGAAAAAATTTACCCTGTAGCCGATATTAGTGAACAAATATCCACCGCCAGCAAGGAGGCTTCCGGTACGGGGAATATGAAATTTATGATGAACGGCGCGATCACGCTCGGCACGCTGGATGGCGCTACCGTGGAAATCAGGGACGCGGTTGGAAAAGAAAACATTTTCATATTCGGCCTCAAGGCAGAACAAGTGATTGATTATCAGAACCGCGGCGCCTATAACTCCTGGGAGGAGTACCAGGCCAATCCAAGACTGAAAAGAGTGGTTGACCAGTTAATCAATAACTTTTTCAAGGATTGCGGCAATGAATTCAGAGTCCTTTATGATTCCTTGCTGACGCATAACGATGAGTTTTTTATCCTAAAGGATTTCAACTCTTATGTCGAGACTGCCGCGCAGATAACCGGGATCTATCTGGACGAGCAAATATGGCATAAAAAGGCTCTCGCCAACATTGCCCAATCAGGCATCTTCTCCAGCGACAGAGCAATCAGGGAATACGCCGGGGCGATCTGGCAGGTTTAAGTTGGGCCTACAGTACTAGCAGGCGGCAGGAGCGTACAAAGCAAGCAAAGGAGGGGTCAATAATGCGTCAGAGAGAATGCATAGCCATGCTTTTGGCGGGCGGTCAAGGCAGCAGGTTGGGATACCTGACAAGAAGAGTTGCCAAACCTGCGCTTTCCTTTGGGGGCAAGTACAGAGTTATTGACTTTAGTTTAAGTAACTGCGCCAATTCCAACATTGATACGGTAGGCGTCCTCACGCAGTATAAGCCCTATGCGCTCCATTCCTATATCGGGAGCGGGGGGGCCTGGGACCTGGATGACAAATTTGGCGGCGGCGTGCATATCTTGCCGCCGTTTGTGGGTGAAGGCGGCGGCAGCTGGTACAAGGGAACGGCCGATGCGATTTACCATAATATAGATTTTATCAATTTCTATAATCCCAAATATGTGCTTATTATTTCCGGCGATCACATCTACAAGATGAATTATGAGCTGTTAATCAGGCAGCACAAAAACACAGGCGCTGATGTTACCGTCTCTGCCATTGAGGTGGCCTGGGAGGAAGCGTCTCGTTTTGGCATTATCACGCCGGATGCCGCGGACAGGATCATCCGGTTTACTGAAAAACCGGCGCAGCCTGACAGCAATCTGGCTTCCATGGGCGTTTATGTGTTTACCTGGCCGGTCTTAAAAAAAGCCTTGCTCGAAGATCAGGAAAACCCGGTTTCAGCTAATGACTTCGGGAAAAATGTATTGCCGTTGCTTTTGGAACAGGGCAAGAAATTATTCGTTTACAGGTTTAAAGATTACTGGGTGGATGTTGGCACTGTGCAGAGCTATTACCAGGCGAGCATGGAATTGCTGCTGCCTGAGCCACCGCTGAATATCTTCAGCCCAGGTTTTAAAATCTTTTCCAATGAAGAAATCCTACCCCCCCACTACGTCGGTCCGGACGCCAGAATTAGCAATAGCTTAATCTGCAACGGCTGTACGGTGCTGGGTGAAGTCATGAATTCCATTCTTGCGCCCGGTGTATATATCGGTGAAGGTGTGTGTGTGGAGGATTCCATTATCCTGTGCAATACCAGGATCGGCAATAAATCGCGGATCCGAAAAGCGATTATCGGTGAAAACGTTGAGATCAAGGCAAATTGTTCCCTGGGGCTAAGTACAGGTGACGATCATACCAAGTCACTAATCACCTGCGTCGAGGATAATCTCACCATACATGACGGCGCTTTAATAAGAGCCGGGGAGAATATCTAGCACTGGTTACAGACAACAAGTTGAGAGAGGACGGGTTAGCATGAGCAGAACTATCGGCATTATTTCCGGCAACCGCCGTTCCGATTATCTGCAAGGTATAGATAGACAACGGCCGCTTGCCGCCGTTCCTTTTGGCGGCAGATACAGGCTTTTAGACTTTGCCCTGTCGAGTATGGTTAATTCAGGCCTGCGCACGGTTGGAATTATTACCCCCTCCAACTACCGGCCTATATTGGATGAGCTGGGTTCAGGCAAAGAATGGCAGCTCGATCGCAAATCGGGCGGGCTGTTCATTCTGCCGGGGGTTAACTGGGGGCTTGCCGTGTGGGATAAAGTATTTCTATTGAAAGACATCGCGAAAAACTTCGAATACCTGGAAAATGATCTTTCAGAATATGTGCTCCTTTGCGGTTGTAATCAAATATTTAATATTGATTTCAATGAAGCCATTGCTTTTCATGAACAGAATCATGCCGATGTGACCTTAATTTATAAAGCAATTAAAAAAGAAGAATGGCAGACGTTAAAGGGCACCATTCTGAAAATGTCACCGGAGGGTCAGGTTGGCGGTTTAATGACCGGTGAGGAAACAGCCGGGGCATATATGGAACTCCCGTTCTTTATTGATATGGTTGTGATCAACAGGACGCTGCTCATGGAAGTCATCCAAGGCTATGAAGCGGTTGAGGATGCCGACCTGCTGGAAGCTATCTTTGAGAATAAGAGAATGCTGAGCATTTTCGGATTTCCTTTTAAAGGTTATTTTGCAAGGATTGAATCTATAAACGATTTTTTTAAGAGCAATATGGATTTGCTCAATTATGATGTGCGCAATGAGTTGTTTTGGGGCGTCAACCGGGTGCATACCAAAAGCAGAGATAACCCGCCGACTCATTACTCAGACAGCGCTTTGATTAGGAATTCACTGGTCGCCAGCGGCTGCAATATTCAGGGGGCTCTGGAAAACTGCATTGTCTCCCGTAACGTCCAGGTTGCCGGAGATACCCACATCAAAAACAGCATTATTATGAGGAGATGTAATATCGACAAAAATGTAATTTTGGAAAATGTGATCCTGGACAACTATGTAGTCATCCATGAGGGGACCATTCTTAAAGGGCAGGGGAATACCCCGGTTGTAATCAATAAAAGAGCTGTGATTTAAAGGAAGTGATGGTGGATGAGAATCCTCTATGTGATTTCGGAAGCAGATCCTTTTATCAAAACAGGCGGCTTAGGGGAGGTGGGGGGTTCTTTTCCTCTCGCGCTTAATAAAAGTGGGATAGAGGTCAGGGTGATCATCCCTAAGTACAGTCAAATCACTCCGGAGTTAACGGAAAAGGCGGCATTCCTGACTAGTTTCGAGGTCCCGTTGGGCTGGCGCCGGCAGTATTGCGGGCTGCAGGAGCTGGTTTATCAGGATGTGCACTATTATTTAATCGACAACGAATATTATTTCAAGCGGTCTCATGTCTATGGGGAATACGACGACGCGGAAAGGTTTAGTTTTTTTTGCCGGGCAGTATTGGAAAGCATCTGCCGGTTCAGCGATTACAAGCCGGATATTATTCACTGCAATGACTGGCATACCGCGCTGATCCCGGTTATGTTAAAAGAATTTTATTTTTCGGATCCGCTGTTTTTCAATATGCGCACGCTCCTCACTATTCATAATCTAAAGTATCAGGGTATTTACCCCTGGCAGGTATATTTTGATGTGCTTGGCTTACCGGAGGGGGGCATGTGTTACCAACGGTTTTCTTTTAAAGATGTAATCAATTTTTTAAAAGCGGGCATTCTTTATGCCGATCGGATCACCACAGTCAGCCCGACCTATGCTGGTGAAATTCTGTACCCTTACTATGGCGAGCAGATGGAAAGCGTCTTAGCTGGTAAAAAAGACCTCCTGACCGGCATTTTAAACGGGATTGATTACGGGAAATACAATCCCCGAAAGGATTCCTATATCTACGCCCAGTACGGGTCTTACGCCCAAAAGTTAAATAATAAGCTCGGGCTGCAGGAAGACCTGGGCCTCCCGGTAAGGCCGGAGGCGCCGCTATTCGCGGTGATCTCCCGTCTGGTGCCGCAAAAAGGGTTCGACTTGCTCCTGCATGTTATGCCACAGATTATGGAAATGGATGTCCAACTGGTCATATTGGGCGACGGGGAAGCGCAATATGAAAATAGTTTTCAATATTACACCCGCCTTAATCCAGATAAAATTGCCTTCATGGATTATTATGATGAGGTCATGGCGCATAAAATCTATGCGGCGGCAGACATGGTGCTAATGCCTTCACGCTTTGAGCCTTGCGGTCTTACTCAGATGATTGCGATGCGCTACGGTGCCATTCCCATTGCGCGGGAAACAGGCGGGCTGAAAGACAGCGTTATCCCTTACAACCAGTTCACCGGCACGGGCAACGGTTTTAGTTTTGCCAACTACAACGCACATGAGCTGCTGGATACCATTCAAAGGGCGGTGGGGGTTTTTCATGAACAAAACGACCGCTGGGAGACACTGGTTAATAACGCGATGCACAGTGATTTCAGCTGGGAACGTTCGGCCAAACAATATACCGCTCTGTACGCGACTCTTCTGGAGCAGCTAAGTTAGGAGTTAATGACAATGGCTTTCGATAATCCTCAGGGCCTATGTTTTTATCATAATTCCCATTTGGCGGAATACCGAAGCCCCTTTGGCGCTGTT
>MVQK01000178.1 GCA_002067515.1 Pelotomaculum sp. PtaB.Bin013
AACTTGATGAACGCTGGCCAAAGTCAAATGATAATAATTATAATCATGAGAAAGAGATTATTAAAATTGACTTTTACAATGATGATCTGCGCGATTATTTAAACAGAGATAATTGTGACAGATCATTTGTTACTGAAATTGATCAAGCAGATTTCAAATCAATAAATCATTTTATTGAACTGCATGGTTATAAAACAAAAGGGAGAGGCCCGCTTCGACACCTCATTCATCTTGCTGACTCGTGGAGCTCAGCTGAAGATAGAAACATAGAAGGAAAGTTTGCTACAAAAGAGATGGAGCAAGAGGGTCCATTTAAATTTTGCTCCGATTGCTTTGGCCATGAGAAAAAAATTGATAGAAAAGGTTTAATGTCGTTTAGAAAAGTGATTGAAGAAATATTGGTAGACAACAAGAGAAAGTACCCAGCCGATGTCAGCCGTTTTGCAATAAACAGTCGGACAAATATTTTAAAAACACTTGAAAATAGCAACGCTATCGCCTCAGATTACCGCCCGTTAAACGATTCTTTACTTTATGACCATAGTGTTTCAACGTCAACGATATTTAAGGTGCTTCTAAATCAGTGGATTTTGGGGAAAAGAGTTAAATCTTTCGAGTCATTTAGGAAAAAATGTCAGGATGAGCTAGCAATATTAATAATTATTTTTGATTTGAAAGAATTGTTCGGCCAGGTGGAGAAAATCGGCGACTTGTTGGGACGGAAGCGTTCCTTAAAAAAAATTCAGGATATATTAAAGAAAAAGTTGGAATTTGAATATGCTGCCGGCAATGAAATTTACCGTGAGCCAGGTTTGTCGAGTTTTCTGTTGCCGTCACAGTTTGCTGAAGATGATGGCCGTAAAGAAATAATTTCAATTCTTGACGGTTTGTTGCAGAAATGTTGTTGTGATAATAATCTCCTTGTTCCGTACAATTTTGAATTCCGCAAAACGCTGCGGATATTTAATGAATTCCCCGGAATTCTTAGTCAATTTCGCTACGCGAATCTACCGGCGAATTCCCGGCATGCTGATTGTATCAGTAAACATTGGGAAGAAGCTTCCGGCCAAATAGAAGTTTGTCCTTTATGTGGTATCCTTCCCCGTGATGTAAAAAAGAACAGGCAATATAATGGAAAACTTTGCGCGGCCTGCGGCAAATTACGGGAAAATGGTCAGGTTGCACGTCGCCATGAGCCGGGTTCGATTTGGATGGACGAAGTTGCCGATCCGGATACTAACCGTTTGGCCGTGTTAAGTATCGAGATCCCGTTAGAGCGATGGCTGGATGAGAAAGGGATGCTTTATCTGCATCAATTTAAACTCAAGGATGGACAAGATAAAAATAAAACTCTCTCATACGAACGCGTCAGGCGTTTGTGGTCTGTCACAGAGGACTACATCAGCCAGTTAACCGGGCTAATTGAAAAAGAATTGGGTACATGCGAGCGGCTAAAGCTTGAAATTAAACCGGTAGAAGGTTTTCCCGCGCTCGAAAGAGGACAATTTTATCTTTTGGAAAAACCCGAACCTGCAGAGTTGTACCTGAATAAAAACGGAACCTTTATAACTGTTACCCGGATTAAAAACAAGTCTTTTTGGCGGGAAGGTATTACTCTAAATTTACGGGCAGATCGGCCTGGTACGCCATGCTTTAAGGCTGATGTTGAAAAAGTAGATCTTGAGCTTTATTATCCATTTACAAAAGTCTACAGGAGTAAAAATATTCTTATGCTGCTCGTCCCGGCCCGGGAAGCCCGTCGGCTGGCGGTGGAGGCACTAGGATGTTTTGAAAAGCGTTTTCCTAAAGCGCTGGGTAAACTGCCGCTAAGTATCGGAATAGCTTGGGCGCCGGCCAAATATCCGTTGTCTTTATTGTTGCAAGCCGCACTAAATATGCAAAGATACCTGCGCGAACGGTCAAACTTGCCGCAATACGCAAAAGTAGTGGAGGAGCCGGAAAAAACAGGGGGAATTGTCAAGCTTGAATTGCAAATAGACGGCATGCCGGAAGACAAAGTAAAGTTTGAATTCAATTTAATGTTAGGGAACAATGAAACTGGATTGATGGATAAGCCTGATATATTTTACGTAAATCTCCCAGTCGAGAAATGCACAATACATAAAAAACAAACGGTTGTAGGAGAGGTAACATTACAGGACAAAGAAAAATGTGCTGTGGTACCGGCAGGTCAGTTAGTAAAAGGAAATAAATTAAAAATACTTACTGGCGCGATGGATTTTGAATTTTTGGACAGCACTGCCAGAAGGTTTGATTTGCGACTGGCGGACGATGGCAGGCGGATGCGCCAAAACCCAGGCACAAGGCCATTAAATGTGTTTCATTTAAAGGTGATGGAAAAGCTGGAAAGAATTTTTAAGAGACAACCAGACCTTACAGATACTCACCTTAGGAACGTTCAAATATTGTTAATAACGAAATATAAAGAATGGTGTCTTGAGGACTGTCAAAAGGATAGTAGGCTGTGGCTAACTTATGAAGGTTTGGTAGACGCTGTTATTAATAAAGAATTTGATTTACCTTTTAAAGATCTTAATTTTCTAAAGAGATCTGTGTTGTCCGGGCTCTTTTTTGACTGGTTTGAGCTTTTTTATCAAATTGAGAAAAGAAAAATCAGGGAGGGGATGTAAATGGAAATGCCATTTTTATCTAAAAGATATTTCCTGCTGGCACTGGATCCTGTTCACATTGGAACCGGCGGTTACCGGTTGGGTCGTGTAGATAATACCATAATTCGCGAACCTGGGACCAATTTGCCTAAAATTCCCGGGACCAGTTTGAGTGGCGCACTAAGGTCATTTATGGCTATGAGAGAACAAGATGCAAATAAATGTCTTCAGTGCGCGGGACAGGGGCAAATACTGGGAGAATACGGAGGAGGTGCTGACCAGGCACACTGTGGTAAACGCGATTGTCCTGTCTGTATGGGGTTTGGATTTTCACGTTCCAGGAATAGTTTTCAAGGGTTGATCCAGCTTTCCGACGCACAGTTGCTTCTTTTTCCCGTATACTCCTGTAGCGGCCCCGTTTGGATAACCTCGCCAGGCGCTTTAATGGCGGCAGGAGTACCGGAAGTAGCTTTAGCGGAAGATAATGAAATAATGGCTGTAAACAATGTAAAGCTTAGTATGGGGGATAAATTAAACCTAGGATGGCTGCTGCTGCGGGTAAGTGAAAAGAAATTTGTTTTACCTGAAAAGCTGATAACAGGTATACCTGAATATATTTCAAATAATACAGTCTTAGTGTCCGACTATTTGTTTTCCCGTATTATAAATGACAACTTGGAAGTCCGCACTTCCGTATCGATTGATCCGGATACAGGCGCAGCCAGGGATAAATCTCTATTTACCTATGAGGCTATTCCCCGCACCGCGATATTGCAATTTGAAGTAACCATAAATGAGCCAGGCTTATTCAGGGTCCCGCCGGACAGACAGCCGCCTTCCTTTTCTAAAAAACAATTAAGCCAAAAATTTTATGATGCAGCAGAATATATGCAATGGCTGGGAATCGGCGGTATGAATACCAGGGGTATGGGACGCCTGAGAGTCATTCATCCATCTTGTGGAGGTGGTGAATGATATGAAAGAAAACATGGACATGATCGCTGCCGGATATGCTCAAATGATTGTAAAGGGGATAGAAATTCAGAAACAGGAAGAGGATGATGGTCTGCAAAAACTTCGGCAAGCAGAAAATCATGTTACTAAGTCCCTGGGTATCTTGCAGGAAAATGGTCTTTATGCTTTTTTCCTTTACCAGGATGTAGAAACCGTTTTTGGTAAAAGAATTTCTTCGTGTTGCCGTTCATTGTTGGAAGAACAGCCGATTGCCTTATTAAAGTCGGGAGATGATTTCTACAAAGACCTCATGGCACTATGTTCTGGTTTAGACCGGTTGTTTTTAGCTAAAGAGCTAATCGAGCGTGTTCTAGTTTATGCCCGTTATCATTTAAAAGCCGGACGTAAGAAAAGCAATAACCCTGGTGGTGAGATGAATTGACCTGGGAATGCTGGCAACTTGTTTATCAGGCAAAGGCCCCGGTTCACATCGGCTACCGTACCGTAGGCAATATTAAGTTGTCGCGGTACTATATACCCGGCAAAAACTTTTGGGGTGCTGCAACAGCACGGCTGGCAAGTTTGATAAAACCTTTGGATTATCATGGAGTGGGTGAGTTCATTCGGAATAATTTTATATTTAGTTATTTTTACCCGTCAACTGAACCAGGTAAATCTTACTTACCTGTATTTGACAGGGAAAAGGGCTGGAGATACGGGGATTTACGACAAGAGGAGTTTGAGTATAACTGCATTAACTCTCTTGCCGGAACATCTATATTAAGCAGTACGAGCACTGCGGCGGACGGTACTTTGCATGAAATTGAATATATTAACTCATATTGGAAAACAAATGAAGGTCAACCGGTTTTATTTGTAGGATATTTGTTTGTAAAAAAAGGTGCCGCCTACAAAGGGTGCAAGGTGGGCTGGAATTTTGGCGACCTTATTTTATGTGATATCTTAAGTGATTTATCTATTGGTGGCGAACGCCGCTATGGATTCGGCAGGCTGCAATTGATAGATAGACATTGCAAACCTGTAAGCGGAGATTTGTATGGGGGTAGAGGAATATGGGAGCTAGATTTGGATAATAGGATTATTAAGGTAAAAGCCTTGACGGACGATGCCCAACTTTTGGCACACTGCAATGTCAACAAGGTGGATAAAGCAAGCGGTGCTCTGGAGCCGGTAGTAGGACGTGAATGGGTTGATGATGAGTCAAGTGCATTGAAAGGTCGAGGTGCGGGCCAGGCTTTAAAAAGATTGGGAATTTGCTGGACTCCAGGTTCTTTAGTGAGGAAAAATACTGTATTAAAAATAGGTGCTTATGGTATTTGGTCCTTTGACTAGGTGTTTATCTCTTGAAAAGGATGATAAAAATATGATTACCGAAATTCATGTTAAGAACTACCGGAGCCTGGGCGATGTCACCCTTAACCTGGGTAATCTTACTG
>MVQK01000179.1 GCA_002067515.1 Pelotomaculum sp. PtaB.Bin013
TGTGGCAATTGATGGGGTCACGGTATATTTGTGCCCGAAGAAGGGAGAAATCAACATTGACGCAAGGAACCGCTGCTTTTTTTCGCAACCGGTTTATCCGGGCTATTCTGCTTTCGGGTATTTTTCTGCAAGTTGGAATCTGGGTTCGCAACTTTGCGATTCTGTTGTTCGTGATGGAGCGAACTAATAATAATCCTTTCGCGGTTTCGCTCATCTCTGTCGCCGAATTTACTCCCATATTTTTATTTTCCTTTATCGGTGGGACATACGCGGACCGTTGGCGCCCAAAAAGAACCATGGTGCTATGCGACTTGTTGAGCGCGCTTTCAGTGTTTATGGTACTGTTGACAATTATTTTTGGAACATGGGAAGCGGTTTTTCTGGTGACATTCATCTCTGCCATTCTATCGCAGTTTTCTCAGCCTTCAGCAATGAAATTGTTTAAAGTTCACGTGCCAATGGAACAGATACAGATGGGGATGGCAATGTTCCAAACATTAATGGCTATTTTTATGATTATAGGACCTCTGTTGGGAACTTTTGTTTTCCAGCGATTCGGCATTCATGTCGCAATCAGTGTAATGGGCGTGGCGTTTTTGCTGTCGGCCGGAGCGCTTACTTTTTTACCGCCTGACAAGAAAGATTGTGACAGGCATGATAGCGATTTCACCAGGGAGTTGGCCGACGGTTTTCGCTACGTGTGGCATAATAAAGTGCTGACAGCACTTGGCGGGGTGTTCGTCACCGCCGGTCTTGCGGTCGGAGTTATCCAACCTCTTGGAATTTTTGTTGTGATTGAACGGCTGGGTTTGCCAAAAGAAAATCTGCAATGGCTTATGATGGTGAATGGCGCGGCTATGCTGGTGGGAGGCGGCGCTATCATCGGTTTTTCAAAAAAAATAGCGGCGCAGAAATTGCTTGCGACTGGACTGCTGGTTAGCGCCGTATCAGTAGTGGGAGTGGGGCTGTCTACCAGCCTGATCATTACGTTATGTTTCCAGTTCTTTAATGGATTGTTTTTTCCCTGCATTCACACTGGAATAAACACGTTAATTTTAAATATGACGAAAGAAGAATTTGTGGGACGGGTGAACGGGGTGCTGAATCCAATGTTCATGGGCGCCATGGTAATTATGATGAGTCTGGCCGGATGGCTAAAAACCCGGTTTTCCCTTGTTGGCATGTACGAAATGTCCGGGATAATGTTTTTTGTTGGCATGCTTCTTATTGTTCCGATATTTAATATGAACGTTTCACAGAGACTGTATAAGACTGCTGATAAGGAATAAAATACGGCCGGGCTTTCATCGAATACAAAGCCCAAAAAACAAAAAGTAGGGTGAGTGACAATTGCGTCATGGTCCGACGTGAGGGATATGATGTTAAAGACAAACAAATTATTTTGCTAAAATATTCAGGAATTCCTTGATAAAATAGTGTTTTAAATAATATGTTAACAATTAACAAAAAAAATTATTGACTTTGGAAATTATTTTTGTATAATGTAATTATTGGTTTAACCCTATCCCATGGGGGGTTAATGTAAAATTCTTATAGCTCGTTGATTTTGCTGGCGGAAGCAATTAGTCCCGGAAAGGAGAGTTTATGGAAGAAAGAGAAATTCGCAAGCGTATAAATGAATCTTTTGACCCGCGTACAATTTTGGCCGTGTGGAACAAGGCTACTATTGTTCCAGGTTATAACGAGAGTGATTACAGGAGAGACCGGTGCGGCGCATGGATTAAGTTTTCTGATTATGGCGATATCGACTCCGATTTTGGTTGGGAAATCGACCATGACAAGCCGGTGGCCAAAGGAGGAGCAGATGATTTGAGTAATCTCCAGCCGCTGCACTGGCTCAATAACCGCGGTAAAAGCGACAACTGGCCTGACTGGAAGTGTTTTTACCAGCGTGAGGAGGCAGATTAAAATGTGCCGTGGTTGCCCTCCCGCCGATGGTTTAAAGATGTTTTCGCAAGAATATTAATATGTTTAAAATGCCAGAGCCGTTTCTCCCCGATAGAATCAGCTTTGGCATTCATGTTTATTCAGGCGGTTATTTCGGCCGGACGCTTGTCGAAAAGGGAGTGAGAAGGTGGCGGCGCTAAAGAACGTAAAGCTCGGTGATATCGCCAGTATTGTGAATGGCCTGCCCGACGTAAAACAACATGAACTTATGTACAACACAAGTTTGATAACATATAATTTTATTCAGCCAAACCATTTGGGGATTTTCAACAATATAAATATAACCTCGAAAATAAAAAGGCAAACCCCCATCGACGGAAACTATTTCGTCAGGGAAAATGATATTTTATTCAAAAGGCTTAACCCGGACGTGGCGACGCTGGTGCGGGAGGACGTGCCGAATACAACCTTTTCAAGCAACCTTATTGTTATTCGCGTGACCAAAGAATATTTTCCGGCCTATATAGCCTGCCTGTTGGAAAACCAGGGCATTGCCCTGCTGAACGGCAATATCGTCGGTTCGGTGGCCGCGATAAATTCCATATCAGTAAAAGCCCTGGCGGCGTTGGACATACCCGCCATAGCATATGAAAAACAAGTGGCTGTCGGTCAGATGTGGCTGCTGCACAAGAAACGAAAAAGGCTGTTGATTGATTTAATCGCGGCGGATCAAGGGCTCATGGCGGCGGTACTAAAAAGCGTCACGGCAAATTCCAGGGAGGAAAAATGATGGCTACTACCAGAAAAGATATCGAGGCCGCGCTTTGGAGAGGCGCCAATACATTCAGAGGGGCTATCGACGCGGCAAACTATAAAGATTACATCTTGCCCATGTTATTTGTTAAATACCTTAGCGATACCTATAGGGAAAACGTTGACGAGCTAACAAAGAAATATGACAATCCGGTGCGGCTGGAAAGAGCGATAAACAGGCTCCCCTTTGTCATCAGGGAAGAACAGAGCTTTTCCTGGCTTTATGACAAAAGATATGAAGATAACCTGGGGGAACTTATTAATACGGCTTTGCGCGGCATAGAAGACGACAATCCTTCCCTGTTCACCGGCATATTCAGAAGCATTGACTTTAACAGTGAAGCCATGCTGGGCAATCAAAGGCAAAGAAACACCCGCTTGAGGCAGTTGCTGGAAGATTTCGTGTCCCTTGACCTGCGTCCCTCCTCCATCAAGCCCGAGGAAGGCAAGGTGGCCGCCGACACCATTGGCGAAGCGTATGAATATATGATCGGCGAGTTTGCCAGCCAGGCCGGCAAAAAGGCCGGTTCTTTCTTTACTCCCCCGGAAGTGTCGGAACTGATGGCGCGCATAGTCGACCCGAAAATAAACGACACCATCTACGATCCCACCTGCGGCTCCGGCTCCCTGCTCATAAAAACCGGTAAAATAGCCCAGGCCAAGGAAAACAACGCGATTAAAAAACTCGCCCTGTACGGCCAGGAAATGAACGGCTCCTCCTGGTCAATGGCCAAAATGAACATGTTTGTCCATGAAATTATGGACGCCAGGATCCGCTGGGGCGATACCCTGGCCAACCCCCTGCACCTGGACCCGGACGGCAATCTCATGCAGTTCGACGTCATCGTGGCCAACATGCCTTTTTCGCAGGATAAATGGGCGGCGGGTTTTAACACCGGCGGCGAGGCGACCGGCAAAGGCAAAGAATTCAAAATGGAAGCTTCGCTTGACCGGTACCACCGCTTTGACTGGGGAGTACCCCCTTCCAGTAAGGGTGACTGGGCGTTTTTGCTGCACATGATCGCCAGCCTCAAGAGCGGCGGCCGGATTGCCGCCGTCGCTCCCCACGGCGTTTTGTTCAGGGGCGCGTCGGAAGGCAGGATCAGGCAGACTGTGATCGAGAAAAACCTGCTGGACGCGGTCATCGGCCTGCCCGCCAATTTATTTTACGGGACAAGCATTCCGGCCTGCATCCTGGTTTTCAAGAAAAACCGCAACCGTGACGACGTGCTTTTTATTGACGCCTCCGGAAATGATGAAAACGGCAGACTCCGCTATAAAAAGGACAAGAACCAGAACAAACTTGAAACGAAACATATCGAGGACATTGTAAACGCCTATAAGAACAGGACGGATGTTAAGAAATTCGCCCATGTGGCCGGCGCAGACGAAATCAGTGCCAACGAATACAACCTGAATATCCCCCGCTATGTTGATTCATTTGAGGAGGAAGCGTTGGTGGATATTGAAGAGGTAAAAAACAATATCGCCGACATCCAAAAGGAGCTTGCCGAAGTCGAGGCGCAAATGGCCAAGTATCTGAAGGAGTTGGGGTTATGAGCGATATTCAAAAATATAGCGAAAGAACCTTTGAGGATATTAAACACGTCAATGAAGCCGCAAAGATGGCCGGTGTTGAAACCCCGCAAGAATGCGCGGTATTTCAAAACAAAGGATACCAGGGGCTTTATGGCGGCTTAGGTGTTAAAGAAATACATCAAAGAAAGGGCTTAAAGAAAAGTCAAAAGATACTCGATCATATGGGCAGCACTGAGCTTGCGGCAAATTTGTTTCGTGCGACCCAAACAGATGAGAAACTTAGAAGAGAAAATATAAAAGGGAAAGAAAAGGCCAACCAAACCCATTTTGTAGTGGGCAAAACCGTTCGGGATACAATCAAAAAGCTTGGCGGGACTATGCCAGAGGACCTGCCTACTCCCGATGAAAGCGTCGGACAGTTGGAAAGGAAAGAGTTGAAAAAATTAGAGAACAAAAATAAAATAAAGTAAAAAATAACGATTATCTACAAAAAACTCGTTGTATAAGTAGTCCTAGATATCCTGATTATTTAGTAGAATTTTTCCTAAGTAAGTGTAGGTGCAAATATTGAAACCAGAGATAAAAAAGCGTATTGAGCAGATACAAAAAGATGTAGTTCCTACGGGGTATAAAAAGACCAAGGTGGGTATAGTGCCGAATGAGTGGGATGTAATACAACTCAAATATATTCTTGACCAAATAGAGAGAAAAGTAGCTAAACCAGAAGTAGGATATTGGCGTCTTGGTCTTAGGAGTCATG
>MVQK01000180.1 GCA_002067515.1 Pelotomaculum sp. PtaB.Bin013
GATATTAAACGCTTGCTTTATTTTGAAGAAGACATCTCGGTGGTAGGAGAAGCGGAAAGCGGGGATGAAGCCCTGAAGATGGCCGCAACTCTCCACCCCGACGTTGTATTAATGGACATCAATATGCCGGGCATGGACGGGATCATGGCGTCCGAAGCGATTTCGACCCAAATGCCTGATACCGCTATTGTGATCATTTCCATTCAAGGTGAACCGGAGTATCTGAAAAAAGCTATGGCCGCGGGCGCCAGGGACTACCTGGTAAAACCCTTCAGTTCCAGTGATCTGGCCGATACTATCCGGCGCGTCAGTAACACCTATAAAATGCGGGCGGCCCGCTCTGCCACCCCGCCTGTTAACGTAACCCTGCCGGAACCTGACCCTCCGGCCAAAAAAGTTGTGGTATTCTTTTCCAGCAAGGGAGGAGTCGGCAGGACAACACTTGCCTGCAATCTGGCCGTATGCCTTGCCCAAGAGACCCAAAAAAAGGTGGCGCTGGCGGACTTTGACCTGCAAGGTGGCGACGTGACGGTAATGCTTAACCTTTCCCCCAAGGGAACTATTGCTGAACTGGCGCAGGAAGAGGACCGGCTGGAATTCTCCCTGGTTAATTCCTATCTGGCGCCACATATGTCCGGGCTAAAGATTCTTCCAGCCCCAACGCGGCCTGAGCAAGCCGAAGTCGTCACAGCAGGCCATGTGGAAGAAATACTGAATTTGTTAAAAACCTATTTCGATATAGTTATCGTTGATACTTCCCCGCTCTTTAACGATCTAAACCTGAGCGTCTTAGAAATTGCCAGCGATATTCTTTTGATTTTTACCCGGGACCTTCCATCTATTAAGCATGTTAAGACTGACCTGGAGGTTTTGGACACTTTGAATTTGTCCGGCAAGGTCAAACTGGTTTTAAACCAGTCTACCCTTGACTATGGCATTAAAATTTCGGACCTGGAAAAGAGCCTCAATACATCCCCTGTGGCAACTCTGCCTTATGATGAAAAAACAGTGCTGTCATCAATCAATAAAGGACACCCGTTTGTGCTGACTCAGGCTAACAGCAAAATTACTCAAAATATCAAGGCCTTTGCCAGGGAATTTGAAATGCCAGCCGCCGGGGTCAACACTGAAGCCGCCGCTAAAAAGTCATTTATCGGCAAATTCTTTAGTTTCTAAGAAAAGCCCCAAAAAACAAAACTCTTACTTGATAATCCAGAGTTTATGGAGATGATCGTGCAATGTCACTATTGGCCAGATTGGAAAAGCAAAAAACATCCAAGCCGGAAGGTGGAAAACAAGGAGATCAGCAGCCCTTAAAACCGAAAGATCCTTATGAGCAGCTTAAAATGAACATTCATAAAAAGATTATCGAAGAATTAAAAGAAATAGATAAGGATAATGACAATGGAAATAACCCGGACGCGCTGGCGGTAAAAATTGAGGAGACAGTTCTGGCCATCTTAGATAAAGAAGAAGAAAGCATCCCCCGTCTGGACCGGATGCGCATCGCCAAAGAAATATCCGACGACGCTATTGCTTACGGGCCAATCACCCCTCTTTTGAACGATCCCGAAATAACCGAGGTAATGGTCAACGGTCCAAGCAAGGTTTACGTTGAAAAAAAAGGAAGGATTGAACTTACTGATGTTTTCTTCCGCAATAATAATCACATCATGCATGTGATTGAAAGAATTGTGACCCCCCTGGGCAGACGCATAGATGAAAGCATGCCGATGGTTGACGCCCGCTTGCCGGATGGTTCAAGAGTTAACGCGATCATCCCCCCCCTGGCTTTGAACGGCCCGACCATTACCATCCGGAAATTTTTTAAGGATCCTCTTACTATTGACGATCTGGTCCGATTCGGCACCCTGACCCCTCAAATCGCCGAATTCCTGGAAGCTTGTGTCAAGGCAAGACTCAATATAGTGGTTTCGGGGGGGACAGGCAGCGGCAAAACCACTACTCTCAACATCCTTTCATCGTTCATTCCGGATAGTGAAAGAATTGTAACGATTGAAGACGCGGCAGAACTTCAGTTGAGGCAGGAGCACTTGATTACCCTGGAAAGCCGCCCGCCCAATATTGAAGGAAAAGGTTCCATCACCATCCGGGATCTGGTGCGGAACGCCCTGCGGATGCGCCCGGACCGGATAGTGGTAGGCGAGGTGCGCAGCGGAGAAGCGTTGGACATGCTCCAGGCAATGAATACCGGCCATGACGGCTCACTCACCACAGGCCACGCCAATTCGCCCAGGGATATGCTTTCCCGGCTGGAAACCATGGTTTTAATGGCCGGCATGGAACTGCCGGTTAAAGCCATCCGGGAACAGATCTCTTCCGCCATAAATCTGATTATTCAACAAAGCCGCATGCGGGATGGATCACGGAAAATCACCCATATTACCGAAGTCCAGGGGATGGAAGGGGATGTCATCGTCCTTCAGGACGTTTACGTTTTTAAACAAGAGAGCATTGGCCCCGACGGCGCGCTCAAGGGCAAGTATATCGCAACCGGGATCAGGCCCAAGTTCCTTGAGCAGTTGGAGGCTTATGGCATCGTCCTGCCTTTTGAAACATTCAACCCATCTATACTTTAATTCAGTAGTCAGTAGTCAGTAGTCAGTAGTCAGTAGTCAGAATAAAAGATTTTTTATTGTCTCGAAATGCTCTAAATTAATTAACCGGGAGGTTTTTTAATTGAACCTTTCAACTATAGCGTGTCTTACCTTTCTCGCCGTTTTTTTGTCTTTCCTCGGTGTTCAACAGTTAAAAGCAAAGGAGCAGGAAATCGTAGCAGTACGAATCAACCGGGTATTTGGCGCCAGGATGCGCAGCGTGTTAGACGGGGTAAAAAAGAAAAACGGTAAATCCAGGTCCGGCCGCAAGGTTCTGGAGTTGGCAGGCAAGCTCTTTACCGCCCGCAAAATAACGGAAAAAGTAAACGCCGAGCTGACAAAAGCTGATATACCCTTGAAAGGTGAAGAGTTTTTAGGCCTGACGCTGCTCTTGTCCCTTGGCGGCGGTCTGTTATTCACCCTGCTTACCGGCGGCAACCTGATGATTGGGCTTTTAACGGCATCATTAGGGGGTTATTTACCACACTTCGTATTGCGCGCGGCAAAGACAAGAAGGTTCAGTAAGTTCAACAACCAGATTGGAGATGCCCTGATCATTATGGCAAACTCCCTGCGCTCAGGATTTAGTTTTCTGCAGGCAATGGACATGGTGCGTAACGAATTACCCGATCCAATCGCCAAAGAATTCGGTATTGCGCTTCAGGAAATGAACTGGGGCACTCCCACCGAAGAAGCCCTTCTCAATATGGCCGCGCGGGTTAACAGTGATGACCTTGAACTGGTTGTAACCGCTGTTTTGATTCAGCGCCAGGTCGGGGGCAATCTGGCGGAGGTGCTTGACAATATCGCCAACACAATCAGGGAGAGAATCCGGATCAAAGGGGAAATTAAAACCCTTACCGCCCAGGGCAGGATTTCAGGCCTGATTATCGGGCTTCTCCCAATACTCTTGACTGTTGTAATTTACTTTTTAAATCCTGCTTATATTAAGCCGCTGTTTGTCAGCAAAACCGGCTTGATGATGGTTTCCTTCGCAGTTCTGGCACAAATCCTCGGGCTTAGTTTAATCAAAAAAATTACACAAATTCCGGTTTAGGGGGGTAGCCATTGCTAGCATTTATTATCGCTATTGTTTTTGTGGAAGCATTTCTGCTCATACTGGTCTTGTATAACTTCTCTTTAAAAGAACGCCGGGAGGTGGAAAAAAGAGTAACAGAAATAGTTGGCCAACGAACTCCCACCGTACGGGAGTATGAGTTAAAGGCACCCTTTTATCAAAGGATGATAAAACCATTACTGGTTAAGTTATCCTCTCATGTGGCAAAGATGCTGCCTGCCGAAAAAGAAGCTATGCTTGTCAAAAAAATAACAAGTGCGGGTATCAGTGAAAAAATCGCGCCGCGTGAGCTTCTGGTAATCAAGTATTTAGCAGCCGGCGGTGCTGCCGTATTATTCTGGACGATCAGCGAAATCATTGGCAAAAACCCGGTTCAAGTAATTTTAATGGGATGTGCCGGTCTTGGGCTTGGGTGGCTTTTACCGGATTTTTATTTAAACAGAAAGGATGCGGCACGTAAGCAGGAAATAGAAAAAACCCTTCCTGACGTTCTGGATCTGCTTACTGTCAGTGTGGAAGCCGGTCTCGGTTTCGACGGGGCGCTAATGAAGGTGGTTGAAAAAACTAAGGGGGTGCTTTCCGGGGAATTTACCGTAATGCTCCAAGAAATTAAAATGGGCAGGCCTAGAATTGAAGCGCTGCGGGATATGTCCAGACGTGCGGATGTAGACGACCTGTCGACCTTTACCGGTTCAGTGATCCTGGCGGACCAGTTAGGAATCAGCATAGGCAATATTTTACGCTTACAATCCGAGCAAATACGCTTGAAGCGCCGCCAGCGCGCCGAGGAAATGGCTATGAAAGCCCCGGTAAAGATATTAATTCCCATGGTATTGTTTATCTTCCCGGCAATATTCGTTATCCTGTTGGGACCAGCGGTGATACAGATTACTAATATTTTTACTAAATAATTAATCACTGAACCAATTTAACACTCAACATTTATTAAATACAGACTGGGGTGAAAAAGTGCAACTGGTTAATTTAAGCAATGGAACTGTCCTAGCCGATCGCGTTTGGCTGGCGGACAATTTTAAAAAACGCTTGAAAGGACTGATCGGCAACCCTGGTTTAAAACATGGAGAAGCTTTAATCCTTTCACCATGCAAATCGATCCACACGTGTTTTATGTCTTTTAACATCGACGTTATTTTTGCAAGTAAAGAAATGACTATTTTGCATACCATAGAAAACATTGGCCCGTTCAGGTTTTCCCCGTTAATCACCCGTTCTCACATGGTGATTGAACTACAAGCGGGGCGTCTTGCTGCCACTGGCTCCAGAGTGGGGCACCAACTGCAACTAACAT
>MVQK01000181.1 GCA_002067515.1 Pelotomaculum sp. PtaB.Bin013
CGAAGATTCAAGGCAAATCAAACCGAAAGATTGCCGTGTTGGGAGCCGGGTCGGTCGGTGCATCGGTGGCCTATGCTTTGGCTATTAGCGGCCTAGTTTCAGAACTAGTGCTGGTAGATGAAAATATTTCCAAGGCACAAGGCGAGGCTATGGACTTAGCGCACGCCGCGGCTTTTATCAAGCCGGTGACAATATACGCCGGGACTCTTGAGGATTGCCGGGACGCCGGTATTGTTATATTTTGCGCCGGGGCAAGCCAGAAGCCGGGAGAAACCAGGCTAGACCTTTTGCAAAAAAATTACGCCATTTTGCGGGAAAGTCTTTCCGGACTGCAGCCCGCAAGTGGCAACGGTATACTTTTAATCGTCAGCAATCCTGTCGATGTGTTGACCTATGCCGCTTTGAAAATTACCGGACTGCCACCGGAGCGTGTTTTTGGCTCCGGAACGGTTCTGGACAGCTCCCGTTTCCGGCACAACCTGAGCTGCCATTGCGGCGTCGCCTCCAGGAATATTCACGCATACGTAGTGGGAGAGCATGGAGACAGCGAAGTGCTGCTCTGGAGCCTGGCTTACATTGCCGGCACCGGACTGGATTGCTTCTGCGAATTGGCCGGCATTCCACAGGTTGATCGACCGGAAGTTGATGCGAGGGTGAGAAACGCGGGCTATGAGATTATTTCCAAAAAGGGAGCGACTTACTACGCTGTCAGCCTGGCGGTGAAGCGGATCTGTGAAAGCATTATCCGCGACGAGTACAGTATCCTGACGGTATCCGGTCTGATCGACGGCGCTTACGGGATAAGTGACTGTTGTTTAAGCTTGCCGGCTATAGTAAACTCGCGGGGGCGGGGAAGCCCGCTAAAACTGCCGTTGACAGGGGATGAAGAAGATGCTTTGCGGCGATCAGCGGATGTTTTAAAAACCGCCATAAAGCAGATAAACCTGTGAATAAATAGCCCTTTCAAAACCTACCCTTGCAATAAAATTGAATTTAGATATAATATTATAGTAACCTTCTGTTAAGGTTTGAATATGCGCCCGTAGCTCAGGGGATAGAGCGCCGGCCTCCGGAGCCGGAAGCGTAGGTTCGATTCCTACCGGGCGCACCATTAAGTTGTTGAAAATCCTTATTAATCAAGGGTTTTTAAAATATCCGCCCCTACCTGTTTTAGCAATAGGTGACTCGGGCTATTGGTTAATAGGGAATGCTAATCCCAAGACGTTGACCCGAACTGAATAGTTTCAACTTTAAACCCTACCTGCAATTAAGTAGGGTTTTTATATTGACATAAAACGGCAACATTGTGATGATAACATAAAATAATGGCGCATTATGCTAATAAACGAAAGAGGGTGGCTTTAGTGAAGTCAAGCAAATGGCGTTTCGGTGTTATTTTTTTAGTAATGGTTGTCCTTACCGCGGTTGTATCAAGTTGCTTTAACCAAAAACAGGCAGACAGAAATCCCTCCCCGCCAAACGGAGAAGTTGGCGGAGGTTATGGCCCCCCAGGTGGTTCCCCGAATGGTCCGCCAAATGGTTACTTGAACGGGGAAGGTCTTGCGAAGCCGGGTTATAACTGCAACGATGCGGCAAGTCTATTGGATATGACGAGTGATAAACTCAAGACAGAAATGCAGTCAGGTAAATCAATGGAGCAGATTGTCAGTGAACATGGTATGACGATGGACCAATTTGATGAAAAGATGCAAGCGAAAAGGAAAGCTGAGATAGTTCAAGCGGTCGCAGATGGCAAGACGACACAGGAGCAAGCTGACAACATGCTTCAAAACATGGGAAAACAGCCTAATAAAGTGGACCCGGGCAAAGATAATAAATAGAAAGTTGCCCCTAAGGGATGAAGCGTTAAACATATGAAAAATAGCTGGCTCCCTGGACTAAGTTTAGCGCCGAATTTACGAAGTCCGGAACTTGCTTGGCGGCTTGCTTGTAACGTACACTCCTGAAGTCGGCTGGTACCGGATGATTTCTCAGTAAAGGAGGTGAAAAAATGATCAGCGGAATTAGTGGCGGCTCGCTTACCAGTAATATAAATGTTTTATCCGGTTTATCTCAAACGGTAAGCAATTTAACGCGTGCTTCATCAAGTGGCGCAAGCAGTGCATCAAGTAGTAGCAGTTCCTATCCTTATTCAGAAGCAATGGACACCAACAACGATGGTGTTGTCAGCCAAGCAGAATATTTAGCGTATATGAGAAAAATACAGGAGGAAGCGGCAAGCAAGCTTGAGCAAAAAAGCGATAACACCAAAGCAATAAACGACACTGGGCAAAATAGCAATGATGACAAAGCAGTAAGCGACACTGAGCAAAGTAGCGGAAGCGCAAAAGTGGAATCCAGTGAGTATTCTTATGCCGTACAACAGTATCTTAACAGTGTCGCAACAACGGAAACAACCTATAACCTAATAAATTGCCAAGTATAAGTTCACCAACAACACACTTGCAATAATGTTAACCCTTCTGAAAGCAATATCTATTGTGTCACAGAAGGGTTAATTCATAGTATTGCTTTGTTCGGTTTTTTTGCCTGACCCTATTTTACTTGTCGCCAGGTGGACTTTGAAACGGTTACGACGGAACGAAGTTGCTTGATGTTTGAAGGATATTTTGTTTTTATGTCGTATTTATTAAAATAAACTATTAAATTGTTATTTTATTATCCAGTTGGATTTTCCTAAATCAACTGGATAACATCTTTTCTGGGGGGGTTATCGAATTTTGTCAAAAAAAGTTTATATTAATAAACGTGAATTGAGGGATTATCACGATTCATTGGAGAGGATGGTAGAGGAACTAACAGGCCAACTAATTAAAACTAATGAGCTATTAAAAAAGGAAACTGCTAAACGTGAACAAGCGGAAGAGAAACTGCGGGAAAGCGAGGAGCGTTACCGGCGGCTTGCTGAGCATTCGCCAGACGCGATCATTGTTCATAGTGAAGGTAAAATCGACTTTATTAACAAAGCGGGGGCAAGGCTTGTCGGCGCGGCTAGTGCCGCGGAACTTATTGGAAAGCCCGTGATGGATTTTATTCAGATCTATGATTACCCGTTTACCGATATTGACGGCTCCCCGCTGGTGCTGGAAATGGGGTTTGATATTACCAAGCGCAAACAAGCGGAAGATCTGTTTAGAACGTTGACCAACAGTTCACCGGTCGGCATCTTTATCGTGCAGGACGGAAAGTTCCAGTTTGTCAATCCCCGTTTCCTGAAATATACCCATTGCTCTGAAGAAGAACTGATCGGTATGGATTCCTTCAGGTTTATTATACCCGAGGATAGAGAAATAGTAAGGGAAAATGCCGTTAAGATGCTAAAAGGGAAACGTTTGACTCCTTATGAATACAGAGTGATGGGGAAAGGCGGGAAAACGAGGTGGATCATGGAGACGGTTTCCTCCATCAATTATCGCGGGAAACCGGCGGTTCTAGGCAACAGCTTGGACATCACCTGGCACAAGCGAACCGAAAAGATGCTGAGTTCGTCAGAAAAACGGTTCTCCAAGGCAATGAACACTATTCCAAGCCCGATGGTTATAATGAGGATCTCAGATGGACTGCACATTGAGGTAAACGACAGTTATCTGAAAAATTTCGGTTACTCCCGGCGGGAGGTTATTGGGCATACAGTACGAGATTTGGATATTTACGTAAATCCGGATGACCGTATAAAGATGATTCAAATGCTCTCGGAACAGGGGATTGTTCATAACCTGGAAACGAGTCTGCGCGCCAAGTCGGGTGAAGCGCGCGTGGCGCTATTGTCCGCGGATACCATCGAGGTAAGTAATGAGCCATGTTTAATGGTAGTGATAAATGATATCACCGAGCGCAAGCAAATGGAGAAAGAGATGGCCCGTTTGGAGCGCCTGAATTTGGTGGGGGAAATGGCCGCGGGCATAGGCCACGAAATTAGAAATCCCATGACCACCGTGCGTGGATTTCTGCAGATGCTTGATCGAAAAAAAGAATACGTTCAGCACAAGCATTATTTTAATCTAATGATTGAAGAACTGGACAGGGCCAATACAATCATTACCGAATTCCTTACCATGGCTAAGGGCAAGCCGGTCGATTTAAAACCGCATAATCTTAATCAGATTGTGCAAACCCTGTTTCCGCTAATTCAAGCCGACGCTATGAACTCTGATAAAAATATTGAAGCGGAACTTGCGGAGATTCCCGATTTGCGTCTTGACGAGAAAGAAATACGCCAACTCATTTTGAATCTTGTTCGAAACGGGCTGGAAGCAATGGCGGCCGGTGGGAAATTAACCATTCGCACGTTTTTTGACGGTGAAGAGGTCAGTTTATCAATTCAGGATCGTGGTTGTGGAATCGAGCCTGACGTGCTCGAAAAAATCGGCACCCCGTTTTTTTCAACTAAAGATAACGGCACGGGTCTGGGTATCGCTGTTTGTTATAGCATCGCCGCCAGGCATAGTGCTACAATAGATATAGAAACCTCTCCCAGCGGAACAACCTTTTTTATCCGGTTCAGGACTCAATGACATATTTCGACTTTAGCAAGGGATGTGTGAAGAATGGCGAAACAAGGAAAGAGAGAATTTGCCTTAACAGCTTCCGGCTATGAGTACGATAAGGAGCTGGCAAGGCTGTCAGTGAAAGTTTTTCCGGCGCTTCAGGCTTTAATCGCAAACCAGCATGATTTAATTGAGATTTCCAAAACACATGCGCCGGAGAAGTCGATTTTTCTGGAAGCTCACCTGGCTGAGCTGGTTGAAGTTGAGGAAACAATTGCAAAGGAATATGCGAAACATTGCGCTAAAAGAGAAGAATTGAAAATGAAAAGGCAGAATAAGGATAAAATTGTTAAAGACATGCCTCAACCGGAAGAAAAGAATAATCTTCAATATGGATATGATGAACACGTAAAGGAAACCGAAGCGCTGTTGGATGAGGCGGCAAACCGGATGAGCCCCGGACTTCCATCCGCGAGGTTTGCG
>MVQK01000182.1 GCA_002067515.1 Pelotomaculum sp. PtaB.Bin013
GACCGAAGACCTGATCCGCCTTTCTGTCGGCCTGGAGTCTGTCGACGATTTACTGGAGGATCTGGAGCAGGCATTGAATAAAGCTTAAGGAGTCAGGAGTCAGGAGTCAGGAGTCAGGAGTCAGGAGTCAGTACTCAGGAGTCAGTACTCAGGAGTCAGAATAAAAGAATGATTAATCGTCTTATTCTGAATTCTGACTCCTGAATTCTGAGTGCCTAAATATAACATAACTTTAAAGATTAATCACAGTTATTAAACAGAACAAGTGAGGGGATGATCGTTATTTACAGTGAGAAAGTTATGGATCACTTCAGCAATCCAAGGAATGTTGGGGAAATACCTGACGCTTGTGGCGTAGGTGAAGTTGGCAATCCTGTCTGCGGTGACATTATGAAGATTTCCATTAAGGTTGAAGACAACATCATAACTGATATTAAGTTTAAGACTTTTGGCTGTGGGGCGGCTATCGCTACAAGCAGTATGGTTACAGAAATGGCAAAAGGAAAAACAATAGAAGAAGCTTTAAAAATCACTAAACAGGCGGTGGCCGACATGCTTGACGGGCTTCCCCCGCAAAAGATGCACTGCTCCAACCTGGCTGCGGACGCCTTGCACAAGGCTATTGAGGACTACAAAAACAGCCAGGACAAATAGATTGCCATTCCCAATAACTTGTGAAGTTAGAGAGGGTGTTAGGCTTGAAATTCACGACGCGGGCAAGATACGGTTTGCGGGCTATGGTGGATCTGGCGCAATACTATTCTCCACACGAACCGGTTCCTCTCGTCCGGGTAGCGGAAAGACAAGGGATTTCCGAGGGGTATCTTGAACAGTTGATGACTTTTTTACGTAAAGGAGGGTTGGTCCGGAGCGTGCGGGGAGCCCAGGGAGGCTATCTGCTGTCCCGGGAGCCTGCCCGGATTACTGCCGGTGAGGTCGTCAGGTGTCTGGAAGGGCCGATAAACCCAACGGGCTGTGTGAGCGAAGATGATCCTGAAATATGTGCGCGGGCTGAAACTTGCGCCACGCGGGTGATGTGGGAAAGAATCCGGGAGTCAATCGCTGGTGTGCTGGATAGCACTACCCTGGAAGATCTTTGCAAAGAAGCGGAAAAGATGCGCCTGTCGAGCGAAGCCAGCATGTATTATATTTAGGCGCTGGAACGGTAAAATGAAGTACAAAGATTTTAAGATAAAAGCCACTCTGGATATCACTCCCGATGTTTGTCCGGTAACATTCGTTAAAACAAAACTCAGACTGGAACAACTGCAAAGTGGTGATATTCTTGAAGTTTTCCTTAACGGCGGAGAAGCTGCAGAAAATGTTCCGAAAAGTGTCAAAGGTGAAGGACATAAAATAATTCTGACCGAGAAGATAGATACAAAATATAGATTATTGATTGAAAAGGGACAATATGAAGTAATAATCACGCTTAACGGTGAGAAGGAATTACTGAGTAAAGAATATACGGTAATTGAACTAGTTAAAGAGTACGGACTTAACCCCGAAATGGTGACCGTCGGTTTGAACGGCGCAATTCTTTTCAGGGAAGCTTTCGAGAGCACGATAATCAAATCGGGCGATTCGGTCAACCTGCTGTTTACGGATGCAGGCAAGTAAAGTAACAAGCCGGGGTAGCGGTGGTCTTGAAAGGATGGTGCGCTTGGATTTTACAGAAGAGCAAATCGTGAGATACAGCAGGCAGATCGTCCTTCCCGAGGTGGGCGGCATAGGCCAGAAGAAAATTAATGACGGCAGGGTCCTGATCGCCGGAGCGGGAGGTTTGGGCTCTCCGGCAGCGTATTACTTGGCGGCCGCAGGTGTCGGAACAATCGGTATTATCGATTGCGACGCAGTTGATCTAAGCAATTTGCAAAGACAAATCCTGCACACTACCAAAGACATCGGCAAGCCCAAAGTTGATTCAGCCAAAGAAAAACTGAACGCCCTGAATCCTGATTGTAATGTTGTGCCCCATTGGGAGAAGTTGACGGCTCAAAATATAAATGAAATTATCCGGGATTATGATGTGATAGTCGACGGGGTAGATAATTTCCCCACCCGTTATCTGGTTAACGATGCCTGCGTCATGGCCGGGAAAATTTTCGTTCACGGAGGAGTCCTTGGTTTTACCGGCCAAACCTTTACAGTTATTCCCGGCAAAGGACCCTGTTTGCGCTGCATATTGCGTGAGCCGCCACCGCCCGGCTCGGTGCCGTCCTGCTCAGAGGCCGGTGTGCTGGGGGTTCTGGCGGGGACGATTGGGATAATCCAGGCTACCGAGGTCTTGAAATACCTGCTGGGCAAGGGGGATTTGCTTGTGGGCCGCTTGATCGCTTATAACGCCCTGGACATGAAGTTCAAAGAAATACAGGTCAGGAGAGATCCTGACTGCCCTGTTTGCGGGGATAATCCTACCATAACCGGACTGACGGATGATGATCTGCCGGGATGCGCAGTTAAAGAAAGGAGAGAAAGTTATTAAAACCTCCACAGAAGCGGTACAATTGGGAGTGGGACAAGACCCTACAGGCGCCCTGTCGATTCCCATTTACCAGACTGCTACCTTCCGTCATCCCCGTTTTGGTGAAAGCACCGGATATGATTACTCCCGCAGCGGCAACCCCACTCGCCAGGTGCTGGAGAAGGGCATCGCCCGGCTTGACGGGGGCGCCGGGGGATTTGCCTACGCGTCCGGTATGGCGGCTTTGACAAACCTGTTGCTGCTCTTTAAGCCGGGTGACCATCTTATTGTGACAGAGGATCTGTACGGGGGAACATTCAGATTGCTGGACAAGGTTTTTTCCCAGTACAGACTGGCGGCAACTTTTGTTGATACCAGTGATCTTGACCAGGTCACCCTGGCGATAAAAGATGAAACCAAGGCTATCCTGCTGGAGACGCCTACCAACCCTCTCCTGAAGGTGGCCGACATAAGCAGGATCAGCGCTATGGCCAGGGAAAAGAGCTTGCTGACTATTGTGGATAATACCTTTATGACACCCTACCTGCAACAGCCCCTGGCAATGGGGGCTGATCTTGTTGTATACAGCGCGACCAAATTTCTCGCCGGACACAATGATGTAGTCGCGGGATTAATTGTGGCCAAGAGTGAAGAGATGGCTGAAAGAATCTATTTTCTTCAGAATTCCGTAGGGGCGGTATTGGGACCCCAGGATAGCTGGTTAGTTATCCGGGGTATGAAAACTCTGGGAGTCAGATTAGACCGGCAAACAGAAAACGCGCGAACAATAGCCTGCTGGCTGGCAAGCCATAAAGCTGTCCGCCGGGTGTTTTACCCGGGACTGGAAACTCACCCCGGCCACCAGTTGCTCAAAGAGCAGGCTCGAGGGTTCGGCGCCATGGTTTCTTTTGAGGTAATGGATAAATCCATGGCCGAACAGATCCTCAACAAGGTCAGACTTGTTTCATTCGCCGAGAGCCTGGGAGGAGTGGAGACACTGGTAACGTTCCCGGCATTTCAGACCCATGCTGATATAGACCCGGCAGAGCGGGAACGCCTGGGCATAAATGAGAGATTATTGAGGCTGTCGGTGGGTATCGAAGATGTCGACGAACTGCTGTCCGATTTGGAACAGGCCTTTATTGAATAGGAGGTCGATGTATGAAATTTGGCACCAGAATCCTGCATACGGGAAACGAAATTGAACAAACCACCGGAGCTGTAAGTATTCCTGTATACCATGCCTCAACTTTTAAACAGAATAAAGTTGATGAGTTTGGACCGTATGAATACGCCCGTTCAGGTAATCCTACAAGGGACGCCCTTGAAGCGATAATAGCCAAGTTGGAGGGAGGCGTCAGGGGTTTTGCCTTTTCTTCAGGGATAGCTGCTATATCCAGCGTGTTATTGCTCTTCTCGCCGGGCGACCATATAGTGGTCTGCGAGGATGTCTATGGCGGCACATACCGGGTGCTGACAGGACTGTTTAACCGGTTGGGCATCGAAGTGACTTTTGTTGATTTCACCGACCCCGCTAAAGTCAAGACAGCCTTGCGGCGAAACACCAAGGGTGTTTACGCGGAAACACCTTCCAACCCTCTTCTGAAAATTACGGATTTGCGGGCAGTTTCCGCCATTGCCAGAGAGAATGGTTTGTTGAGTATGGTTGATAATACTTTTCTGACTCCTTATTTGCAACGTCCCATTGAACTTGGTATAGATATCGTCATTCATAGCGCTACCAAATACCTCGGTGGTCACAGTGATCTGCTTGCCGGATTGGTAGTGGCGGCGGATAAGCAAACCGCCGAACGCATTAATTATATTCAGTATTCTTTCGGGGCGGTTCTGGGGCCTCAGGACTGCTGGCTTTTGATGCGCGGGATCAAGACTTTGAAAGCGCGTATGGACATGCACCAGAGCGGCGCGCGTAAATTGGCGGAATGGCTGGCCGGCTGCCCGGAAGTAAAGGAAGTATATTTTCCCGGCTTGCCGGATCATCCCGGCAAGGAAATCCATGACAGCCAGGCCGACGGGCCTGGAGGGATTGTGTCGTTTCGCATGCAGACTGAGGAGATGGCCAAAAGGTTGTTAGAGAACGTTAAATTATCGGCCTTGGCGGTAAGCCTCGGCGCTGTTGAGAGTATAATCTCCTATCCTGTGACCATGTCTCACGCGGGAATGCACCCTGACCACAGGGTGCGTACCGGAGTGACCGGCGATCTGATCAGGTTGTCGGTTGGACTGGAAGACCCCGGTGACTTGATTGAAGATTTAGCGGCTGCAATATCCTAGTGGGAGATGTTGATAAATGCCCGAGTTTGACTTAAACAGCCTGGTGGAAATTGACGAGGATGGTTTTATTATAGATTCTGAATGCTGGAATGAAGATATAGCCAGGGCTTTTGCCGCGGCCGAAGGTATTGAAGAGCTTATCGACGAGCACTGGCGAGTAATCAATTACCTGCGTGATTATTATCAGCAATTTCAAGTTGCCCCAATGATTTCGAAGTTATGCAAAGAGAC
>MVQK01000183.1 GCA_002067515.1 Pelotomaculum sp. PtaB.Bin013
TGATCGATTGTTTGGTAGTTCTGAAAAGGCAAAGGGAGGTTGAGTGCCTTGAAAAGAAAACCTAAGTTTCATGAGCTAGTTGCCCGGGCTAAAAGTGGTGATGAGAAGGCTTTTATTCAACTGGTTTATCGATTAAATCCGGCAGTTAAAAAATATAGCCGCAGGTCGGGTCATCATGTTGAATGTTATTCGGATCTGGTAATTTGGTTAATGAGCGCGATTCATCAATATCCGGCTTAAAAACTTGAAGATAAAAACAGAAAAATTTTTAGGACAGGGGGGTATCAAAAAGCCTCCTTTTTTTCTCTTTATATGGTAAGAGGGCAAGTTAGCTACCATGATAGGAGGTGAGATTATTAACTATACTTGACGTTTCTTCTGAAAAATCTGGTGTTCATGATTTTGATCCGGAGGAAGCCCGGGCAATTGCCTGGTTTCTAACCGGCCTGCACCATGAAGCAATCAGATTAACTAAAAAGTACCGGCAACTGAATGAACACGAGCTTTTGCTCCTGAATGGTCCGACGTCTCAAAGCACTGATCCCGATAAGTTGACCATGATTGATGTCATTCCTGCTGCCGTAGATGTTCCCGGTGAAGCCGAGGGTATGATATTTATCCAGGAAGCCCTCTTGTTGTTAACGCCACAAGAGCAAAGAGTGGTGCAGGCAACGATTCTGGATGGATTTACCGAGCGAGAGGCAGCCAAGGAACTGGGGATATCACAGCCTGTGGTTCATCGCGCGAAAGAGCGTGCGTTGAAAAAGTTGCGGAAGTATTTTCTTAGATGAAATGAATTACCTGCTAATCAATCAAATCCAAAGTAGAATTAAGGAGGTTATTATTTTATGCCCACTCTGTATTATCCAATAAATGATTTAGGCCGTGGACAGACCACCGAGTCTCAAGAATTTAATGTGCTATCGGAAGAAGATGTTGATGTTGTTTTAGTGCAGTACGCGTATGATAGCAATGGTTATTTGGTTCCGGCTCACATAGATTATAAAATTGGAGACATACTAAACCATGTCGATGGAATATTTAAGAGCCAATCCACAACGATTACATTTCCAAGTGTATCAGCAGGAACCCATAGACTAAAGATACGCAATACAGCAACGGACATTAATGGTGCATATGGGAATGGCTATATATATTATTAAGTCTGACAGTTGAATATAACTCTTAGCCGAGGGCATTGTTAGCCCTCGGCTTAACTTAGTTTAAAAAGACCTTCATTTCTTGGGTCGGATAGACAAAGATAAGATATTCGGGCATACTTTTTAAAGAAGCAGCAAGCACCACCCGAATCTCCCTTATCTCCGTGTTTCCTTCAATCTCTTCGCTTTCCACGGAAGAAAAACCTGGACCGAAATAACTATTATGCCCTGTATCATCGACAACACGATCTGGTAAGTAGTCATCCCAAAGTTGAGCGCCTACCGGCTGTATCGTCTGATAATAAATCACAATATCCGTCGGACAGATTTGCACTTGTTTTACTATAACAGTGGTTTGTCCAATCATCCACGTCTTCATTGGTAAAAATGTTCTGGTAGCTTCATCAGTGTAGTGCCTCGACACTGGAACCGTAAACAACCATTCTCCGTATTGGTCCCCGATTTGGTAAATCGCAATCTGCAAGTTAAAACTCTCAGGGAGCTCCCCGTGGTGGTAGATATTTACGATCCAAACATTACCGTTGTCAATCCTTTCAGCTGTTCCTTGCATCGTATCATGGATGGCTTTGCCGTTAATAAAAAAATGCATTTCTGCAATAGGTAACGGAATAGAATAAGGCAAAGTATCTTTAAGATACAGGTTAGGTCTGGACGTCGTTACTGTATAGCCAATGACAATTCTCCCCTGGTCATATAACACATCTGTAATAGTTACTGAAATATCTTTATCCGTTGCTGTGTTTTGAACTGTTGTACTAAACTTTTCATTGATTGCGGTTTGCAGCCCCCATTTTTCCCCATAAAAATTAAACACTGATTTAACTATAGGAATTTGCTCCAACGCCTTGGCTATAACCGGGGAAATAAAACCGGACATGATTAGAAGCCCGCCGATTACGACCATGGCAGCGATACTGTAACCGATTTTACATTTCATTGTGTTCTTGCGAAAAGGTACGGCGGGTATGGTATCGTCAAAAGCGCGCTCACGAATTTTGTCCCATGGAATGGAATGAACCTGGCAGCAACCGGCATCTTGTTGTATTCTCTGTTTAATCAACTCATCCATGAATCATTCACTCCTTTACAAATTGCTCTTTTAAAGCTTGACCGTCATCTTTAAGCTTTCTGATAAGCCAGCGACGGGCCTTGGCTAGTCGCCACTTATATGTGCCAAGACACCAACCTGCCACAATTGCTGCTTCTCTGTCAGTTAAATCGCAAAAGTAACATAAAACCAGCGCGATTCTTTCCTGCTTGCCCAGACTACGCATGGCTTCTCGTACCGCAATCCTGGTCTCTGTCTGATCAATCTTATCCGCAGGGTCTAGGATCTCCATATCAGGCACGAATGAAGTATTCGGCCGGCGGCGCCACTGTTGGCGAGCCGCGTTCAGCAGAATCTGATAAAACCATATGCGGAACTTATTGTGGTCCTTTAGCTGACCACGAGACTTGTATAAATTGACGAAAGCGTTTTGCGCGGCTTCTTCCGCGTCGTACACGTTGCGTAAAACCAGCCAGCAGGTGCGAACGGCAGCCGCCCACTGCTCCCGGACAAATTCTTCATAAGCAGCGATATCTCCTGAGCAAATACGCGATATCATTTCAGATGTGATGTATTGCTCACTTTTATTACCCACGCATCCTTCACCTCCTCATATAATATGACGCAGGAAAACGTTCATCTGGATGGTGCAAGTGTAAATTTATTTTAGATAGAGGTATCAAAACGGCTTCCTTTTTTCTCTTTATATGGTAGGAAGGATATATTAATTTCCTGGATAGCTAAATTGGTATAATGATAAAAGAAGCGACCTGCTCACCTGCAGTGGACGGGTCGTTTCTGTCATTGAAAGAATATACGTGATTCTTGATATCATACGCAGCAAACATTCAGTATATCACGACAGTCCTTCATTACTGGAATTCTCCTTCACTACCGAAAGTTTACCGTGCACCGAATAGTTCGATCATAACCGATTCCCCCGGAATATGATATCGCGGCGTTATACTGAGGATTTCCTTCTAACGAAATCCTCACTCTCACCACCGGTGGCTGAGATGGATTTTGACCGTCTCCAGGCCGTCCCGGCAGTTGCTCAAAATTGAACTCCTTCGCAAATTTCAGGCCGTGGCTTTCAAAATGCGTATTATCCTTGAAAGTATCAGCAAATTCCACGTTGAAAAAGCTGAGCACAAATTCGTTTGCTTCCTCATTGTACCGAACGGTTGTTTCGGGCAGGGGATGGCCACCGGCAAGCTCTTCTCCCGGCGCCGGCTTAAAGTCGAAATGAATAGTCGGATCTGCTATTTCAAAATTGGTAATAACCTGCTTCCAGGTGCGTTTTCCGAAGGAAACCTGTTCCTGTTCATTTAATGGTAAGAAAAGTTCCTCATTTCTCAACTCTCCTTTGACGGGATTGTAAATCAACAGGTAGGGAAACTGGAAGTAGCCGGTATCGTCGCCTCCCCTTGCCCTGAAAATAAGTTCACCTTCTTTATATTCCTTAAACTCCGCTGTTTCAATAAAACCGATGATGAGTCTCATTCCGTCAAACGAAGGATGATCGAGGTAGTAATTGTGCTCATCATAAGTTTTCCTATCTATTAGTACATAACTGTCGCCGATAGATCTGATTTCCCCCGCCTGTTCATCGGGAAAAGGCAGGGGGTGATAAAACCCGCCTGGATGCTAGGCCAATACTTCGTCCCATTTATAAGTGCCGTAATAGTCCTGGGGGATATCCAGTTCCTCAAATACTTTTACGGTGTCTTTTCCATCCGCCCCGACCTGCCAGATCGAGGCATTTTCTCCCTGCAGCCGCACCCACATCAGGCTTTTGCCACCTTCGACCCACCAGGGATTGCAGTCTAAGCAGCCGGGGACTTCTCCGTTACTGATCTGCCTCGCCCCGGAACCATCCGGGCTGGCCAGCCAGATTGAAGACGGCGGCCACTCCTCGCGCCGGTCACTAATCCCTTGCGATGATTCCGCCCGGCTAACCGCAATGAAATCACCTTCCGGCGACCAGGCCGGGTCGCGGTCGACGTAACCTTCGGGGGTAAGTGTTACCGTTTTTTCCGGACGGTTAATAGGCACCACGGAAATCTACCTTCCACATTCTATTCAAGCTCCACATCTGTGTCTTCTAAATCTGCATCATTAATGCCAAGCTCCTGCATAGCTTTGTCAGCCGCGATAAAATCCTCCGCCGTTGCACTTGACATACGTTTTTCTGCTTCTATAAACAAACGGTAATTTTCAATCGTTTCAAGCATCTGATCATAGGCTTCGGGAGTCAGTAGAATACAAGCCGGTGAATTATTTTTAAGCACGATTTTAAAGCCAGTTTCACGCAGTTCCTCAAAGATCTTATTGGCTTCACCTTTATTAAAACGTGAAATGGGCACAAGAGAATTCATAATATTACTTATAGAAATATTATCAAGCATAATATCAATCCTTTCCAACAGCTTCGTTCATAAGTATTTTATTTATTCTTAATATTATTCTATGTAATATCAATAAATATGTTAATAAATATGTTAATATTATGTTGGGGTTTTCATTTTTTAGCTCTGCCAGTTTTTTTAACAAACCATCTCTTGATCTCATTCAATAAACAGTTGAATTGTAGTTCGTTCGCTGGAGCTAAAGCAGGTCCCTCACCTGATAAACACAGCGGCAGGCCGGGTTGTGGGAGCAGATTGCCAGGGGCCCGTGTTTTGACGGAACTGTCTTTAAAAGGTGGCCGGCCGGGCAG